>DATINN010000658.1:0-7949 GCA_035474175.1 Mycobacteriales bacterium
GTCGTCTCGCCGGTCAGGGACCCAGCATGAGGTTCCTTGGTCGTCTCGCCGGTCAGGGACCCAGCATGAGGTTCCTCGGTCGTTTCGCCGGTCAGCGATGCGGCTGTCACGCGATCCCCCGCTCGACGGGAACGCCCGCCGGGGCGGACGACTCGGCCGGCCCGGACCCCGCGCCCGAGCCGGCGGGGGTGCGGGCACGGAGGAGCGCCTGGGCGGCGGCGTGACCGGAGCGGACGGCGCCCTCCATCGTCGCCGGCCAGCCGGTGGCGGTCCACGCGCCGGCCAGCACCACCCCCGGCATGCCGGTGCGGGCCGGCGGGCGCAGCGCCGCGGTCCCCGGCACGGCCCGGAACGTCGCGGTCCGCTCCCGGGTCACCCAGGAGTCGAGCACGGTCGCGGCCCGCGCGGCCGGCAGCACCGCGGCCAGCGCCGGCAGCACCTCGGCCTGCACGTCCGCGGCCCGCTCGTCGACCTGCCGGCCGGCCGCGGACAGCGAGACGGCCAGGTATTGACCGGTCTGGGCGCCGCTGCCGGCGGTCCGGTCGAAGGCCCACTGCACGGGCGACCCGACCGTGGCGAAGAACGCGTGCTCCGTGACCTGCCGGTCGTAGCGCACGTGCACGTTGACGATCGGGGACGCGCCCAGCCGCTGCGACCAGCCCGCCGGCGCGTGCGACCCGCCGCCGGGCAGGAACGCCTCCGCCGCCGGTGGCGGCACGGCCAGCACGACCTCGTCCACCGGGATCGATTCCGTGTCGAGCACCAAGCGCCACTCCTCTCCACTGCGTTCCGGGCCGTGTTCCCGGCCGCGCTCCACGCCTCGCACCCGGGCCGAGGTCCGGACGGTGACCCCGGCCGCGGCCAGCGCCGCCGCGGTCGCCTCCGAGTGCAGCCGGCCCAGCGGGACCAGCGACCAGCCGAGGTCGGCACCGGCGGCGTCCTCGAGCAGCCCGGTCCGGAAGACCTTGGCGGCCAGCGACAGGGTGGCCTCCTCGGCCGGCAGGTTGAGCGTCGCCACGCCGATCAGGTCGAAGAGGGCGGCCACGGCCCGCGGGCCCTGGCCGTGCGCGGTCAGCCAGGCGCCGAACGTGATCGTGTCCGCGGCCGGGTCGGCCGGGTCGACCCGGCCCAGCGCCCGCACCGCCCGGGCCGCCGACAGCCGCTCCGGCCGGGTCAGCGGCCCGTAGCCGAGCAGCGCCCGGGCCAGGTGCAGCGGGGCCGGCAGCCGGTCCCGCCGCAGCCGCGCCGGCCGGCCGCCCGGCGTCAGCACCGGGATGTCCAGCCGCGGCTGCAGCGTGGTCAGCCCGGTCACCCCGAGCCGGTCCAGGAACCCCCGGTACGCCGTGCAGCAGCGCAGGAACACGTGCTGCCCGGTGTCGACGGTCAGCCCGCCCCGGCGGAACGAGGAGGCCAGCCCGCCCAGCCACGGCCGCGACTCCAGCAGCACGACCTCCCGGCCGGCCGCGGCCAGGTCGAGCGCGGCCGTGATCCCGGCCAGCCCGCCGCCGACGACCCCGACCCGGGTGCGCCCGGACCCGGCCGGCGCGGGCCGCGTCATCGCGGCAACCCGGTGAGCGCGCGGCCGGCGATGGCGGCCTTCTGCCAGACCGGCAGCGACAGCCGGCCGCCGTACACGCGGGTGGGGTCCGCGGCGATCCGGTCCAGCAGGGCCGCGTAGATGCCGGCCATCGCGCCGGCCGAGGCCGCGCTGCGCCGGTCCAGCAGCGGGATCAGCCGGCCGCCCTCGGCGAACCAGCGCCGGGCCCGCTCGGCCGAGAACCGGATCAGCCGGGCCAGCGACCCGTCCTCGTCGGCCAGCCGCCCGGCCGGGTCCAGCCGCAGCGTGACGCCGAAGCGGTCCAGGTCCTCGGCCGGCACGTACACCCGGCCGTTGAGCAGGTCCTCGCGCAGGTCGCGCAGGATGTTGGCCTGCTGCAGGGCGATGCCGAGCTGGTCGGCGTACAGCGGGGCGTCCGGGTGCGGCGTCCGGGTGCCGAACACGCCCAGGCACAGCCGCCCGACCGTGCCGGCCACGCAGCGGCAGTACGTCTCCAGCTCCGCGAAGGTCTCGTAGCGGCGGCCGGCGATGTCCATCTCGGCGCCGTCGATCAGCTCGCCGAACGCGCCCAGCGGGATCGGCAGCCGCCCGGCCGCGTCGGCCACCGCGACCAGCACCGGGTCGTCGGCCGGCGGCGGGCCGGCGATGGCGTCCCGGAGCCGGTCCAGCTCGGCCGCCCGCTCCGCGGCCGGCACCAGCTCGCCGTCGGCGATGTCGTCGATCCGGCGGGCCAGCGCATACACCGCGGACAGCGCGTCGCGCTTCTCCCGCGGCAGCAGCCGGATCCCGTACGAGAAGTTGCCGGCCTCGACGGTCGTGATCGCGGCGCAGACCTCGTACGCGTCCCGCAGCGGCATCGACCCCGAGGCGGGCCGCGCCCCCGTCACGCCGCGCTCCCGCGGACCAGGACGCGCAGCGCGTGCCGGACGGTCGCGGCCTTGGTGGCGACCGGGGTGGCGCGCAGCGGGTCGGCGCCGGGGGCGGCCAGCGCGTCGGCCGCGGCCAGCCCGCCGGCCACGTAGCCGGCGACCGCGACCCGGGCCCACCCGCGCAGCGTCCCGACGATCGGCGACCCGGCCACCAGCAGCGCCCGGGCCCGCGCGGTCTCGAACGCGATCAGCTCCCGGACCGCCGGCGACGACGCCGGCGCGGCCAGGTCGGCCTCGCCCACCCCGAACCGGTCGAGGTCCTCGGCCGGCAGGTAGACCCGGCCGCCGGCCAGGTCCTCGGCCACGTCCTGCCAGTGCTCCAGCTGCTGCAGCGCGTCGCAGACCTGGTCCGACAGCGCCACCCGGGCCGGCGTGGACACGCCGAAGACCGACAGCACCAGCCGCCCGATCGGGGCCGCGGACAGCGCGCAGTAACCGCGCAGCTGCTCGTACGTCGCGTAGCGGGTCACCGTCTGGTCCTGCACGTTGGCCTCGACGAGCGCGGCGAAGTCGCCGTGCTGCAGGTCGCGGGCCAGCGCCGACGGCACCAGCGCGGCCAGGGCCGGGTCGGCCGGGCGGCCGGTGGACCAGACCGTGGCCAGGTCGGCCGCGAACGCCTGCAGCGCGGCCGTGCGCGCCGCCGGCGACCCGGCGTCGTCGCCGAGGTTGTCGATGACGCGGACCACGTCGTACACGGCCCGCAGGTGGGTGCGCACGGACGCGGGCAGCACCCGCATGGCGACCGGGAAGTTTTCCGCCGCTTCCTGCCGGCGCAGGCGGTGGTCCCGCGACTCAACCACCTGCGTTGCCTCCACGATCACGAGACTCCTCATCGATGCGGATCTTCTCTACTCCTGGGGCACCAGCGTGGGCCACCTTGTTTGCGCCTCCGTGACAAATTCCGCGGGATCGGGCATAACTTCGGGCGTGTTCCGCATTCCGGCCTCCGTGGGAGACCGACCGGAACCGACCCTCCTCCCGGGCCAGCTGGGCCTTGCGCTCGCGGCCGGCCTGCCGGACGCGCTGGATGAGATCGCGGTGCTCTTCCGCGACAAATGGCCGGCTTTCGCCCGGTTCCTGGACGAGGACCGGGCCGAGGTGCTGGGTGCCATCGAGGGTCCCACGATCGAGCTGGTCGCGCGGGCCGAGGCCGGCGCCGGCACCGACCAGCTGGCCGAGCCGCTGCCGGAGCTGGTCGCGCTGCTGTTCACCGAGGTCGGGGCGGCGCAATACCGGGAGGGGCGGCACCTGTCCGACCTGCTGGCCGCGTACCGGGTGGCGGCCCGGGTCGGCTGGCGGCACCTGGGCCGGATCGCGACCGCGTCGGGCGCGTCGGCCGAGACGCTGGCCGCGCTCGCCGACGAGATGTTCGTGCTGGTCGACGCGCTGGCCTCGGCCACCGCGGACGGCTACGTGGCCGAGCACGCCGAGCAGGCCAGCAGCCGGGAGCGGCACCGCGAGGAGCTGGCCGAGCTGCTGCTGGCCGACCGGTCCAGCTCGGCCGCCGTCCGCGAGCTGGCCGCCCGCTGCGGCTGGCGCCTGCCCGGCACGGCCGCGCTGGTGCTGGTCGACGCCGACGACCCGGCCGCGCCGGCGGCACTGCGCCGGCTCGGCCCGGACAGCCTGCCGGTGCGCTGGGGCAGCCTCCTCGGCGCGATCGTGCCGGACGCGGCCGGTCCCGGGCAGCGCGACCGGCTGGTGCAGGCGCTGGCGGACGTCCGGGCCGTGATCGGGCCGGCCGTGCCGCTGGACCGGATGCCGGCCGCGGGCCGGATCACGGAGACGACCGTACGGCTGCGCCGGGACGGTGTGCTCCACGACGACGTGCTGTTCGTCGAGGATCACCTCGACACGATCATCGTGCACCGCGACCGGGATCTGCTCGCGGCGTTGCGGCGGCGCAGCCTGGCCCCGCTGGACGACCTGTCCCCCGGCGCCCAGCGCCGGCTGGAGGACACCCTCGCGTCCTGGCTGCGGCACGGCGGCGACAACGGCGCCGTGGCCGCCGACCTGCACATCCACCCGCAGACCGTGCGCTACCGGCTCAAGCAGCTGCGGGAGCTGTTCGGGCCGGCGCTGGACGACCCCGACGCCCGCATCCGCCTCACCCTGGCCCTGGCCTGGGGCCCACCCCGCACTGGTTGACCCCTACCGGGGCCGACCCCACCGGGCGCGTCATCAGCGCCGCCCGTCGTCGGGGCCGCGCCTCCTCGCGGGGGGCCCGTCCTCGCGGGGGCGCCCGCTCACCGGCGGGACCCGTCGTCGGCGGGATGCGCGGTGGGTGGGGTGGCCAGGCTGGCGAGCTCGGCCGCCACGGCCGCGGCCAGGGTCGCGGCCGGCGCCAGCGCGGGGTCGACCTCGATGCCCACGCAGAGGCGCCCGTTCCAGGTCAGGGTGCCGACGGCGACCGCGGTGCCCGGCGCCAGCGGGACCAGCGGGAAGACCGCCTCCACCGCCGGCCCGCCGAGGGTCAGCCGGGCCCGCGGCCCCGGCATCGAGGACAGGATCGCGCCGAACGTGCCCCGCCCGTACACGGCCTTGGCGACGAGGCGGTGCAGCGGCGCCGGGAGCAGCCCGAACAGCCGCTGCACGGCCCGGGCCGCGGCCGGCCGCCCGCTCGCGGTCAGCGCCTGGACCTGGGCGCCCAGCCCGGCGGCGGCCGGCCGGGTCCCGGGCGCGACCGGCACGTCGAGCAGGATCGTGCCGGTCCGGTTGCCCTCGGCCGGCGCCCCGGCCTGCCGGGTCGTCAGCGGCATCGAGATCCGCAGCACCCCGGGCCGCGGCACCAGCGTGCCCAGCGCCCCGGCCAGCAGCGACAGCAGCAGGTCGGGTACGCCGGCGCCCTGCCGCCGGGCCGCCGCCCGGACCGTGGCCAGCGGCAGCGCGACGGTGGCGACGTCGTGCCCGCCGCCGACCGGGAGCCGCAGCAGGCCGTGCCCGCGCAGCGTGTCCGCGGCCAGCCCGGCCACCCCGGCCGCGGTCCGGGCGGCACCCGGTGCCGGCGCCACCGGCCCGAGCAGCGAGCGGGTCTCCGGCCGCGGCCGGAAGATCGCCAGCGCCCCGCCGACCAGCCCGACCCCGTCGGCGCAGGCGTGGTGGGCGAGCAGGATCGCGGCCCCGCGCCCGTCCGGCAGGGCGGCCGAGACCATCCGCCACATCGGCCGGTCCCGGGGCATCGCCATCGCGGCCAGCCGGCTGCACAGCGCGTCCAGGTCGAGCCCGGCCAGCCCGAGCCGCTCGGCCTCGACCACGTGCCAGGACCAGTCCAGCTCGCCGGCCGGCACCCAGCGCCAGGCCGACAGCGGCGAGCGCCGGGTCAGCCGCTGGTCGAAGCGCGGCAGCCCCGGCAGCGCCTCCCGCAGCACGTCCTCGAGCGCCGCCCGCGACGGCGGCGCCGCCAGCAGCACCACGCCGCCGACCACCTGCGGCGCGTCCGGCGTCTCGACGTGCAGGAAGAACGCGTCGGCGGCCGGCACCGGCACCGACCCGGGCGGCGGCCGCCCCACCACCGCCACGCACAGCGCGGCCAGCGCGAACCCGGCCACCGCGTCCAGCACGTAGTGGTTGCCGGTGGCCACGATCACCGCGAACGTCAGCAGCACGTGCGCGGCGCTGATCACCTGCAGCCACCAGGCGTGGCCGAGCCGGGCCAGCACCGCGCTGACCCACACCGCCCAGGCGAAGTGCAGCGACGGCATCGCGGCGAGCTGGTTGGCGTGGTCGCCGACCGGCGAACCCCACGACCCCAGGGTGTGCCCGAGCCGGACGGTGTCGACGAAGCCCTGGTCCGGCACCAGCCGCGGCGGCGCGGTCGGCCACAGCGCGAAGCATCCGATTGCCACCACGTTGAGCAGCACGAAGGAGTTGCGGGCGGGCCGATACTCCTCCGGCCGCCGGGCCAGCAGCCAGAAGAGCAGGACGAAGGCGCTGAGGACGTACGTCGTGGCGTACTCGTAGTTGGCCAGCGTGGACAGCAGCGGGTGCGGGTGCAGGGCCCGGTTGGCCCACGGCTCGATGTCCAGCCAGAGGTCCCGCTCCAGGTCGTAGACGGCCCGGGCGTGGGCGACCGCGCGGGCCTGCCGGGCCGGGCCGCCGAGGGCGGCGACGAGCGCGTAGAGGCCGAAGACGAGCAGCCCGCCCGCGAGCTCGGCCCAGAGCCGGGGCCGGGCCGGTGCTCCCCGACTGTTCCCCATCGCCTGTCCACTCCCACCGTGCTCAGATCGCACTCACACCGTGCTCAATGCCGTGCTCATGCCGTACCGAAGGACCTGCCGTGCTAGCTAACCGGCGGGAGGACCGAAGAACATTCCCGGGACCCGCGAAACGCCGTGTGACCCACCCGGCACACCATCGGGGCCGGATACTGAGGAGACTCTGAAGCGTGCTGGCGATCGTCATCCTCCTCGCGGTGGTCGCCGCGTTCCTGTACGCGCTGTCGGAATACCTCCAGCAGCGGGCCGCCTGGCGGAGCGTGTCGCCGGTCGACACCGACGCGGAGGACCGCTCGGCCCGGCTGCTGGCGGAGGCCGGCGCGGCCGGGCGGGCGCTGCGCCGGATGGCCCGCGACCGGGTCTGGTTCGCCGGCTGGGGCCTGGGCACGCTGGCCTTCTTCGTGCAGGCGGCCGCGCTCAACCTCGGCTCCGTCTCGGTCGTGCAGTCGCTGCAGGTCACCACGCTGATCTTCACCCTGCCGCTGGCCGGGATCGGGCAGCCGGTGCGGCCGCGGGCCCGGGACTGGCTGGGGGCCGGCACGATCGCGGTCGGGCTGGCCGTGTTCCTGGCCGTGCGCGGGGTCGAGCCGGGCGCGTCCGGGGCCCACCGCGGGCGGCTGCTTCTCCTGCTGATCGCGCTGGCCGGCCTGGTCGTCGTGCTGGCCGCGGCCGGGGCGCTGCGGACCGGGCCGATCCGGGCGACCCTGTTCGCCAGCGCCGCCGGGGTGTCGCTGGCCGCGACCGCCAGCATGGTCAAGCTCACCTCCGACGACCTCGTCCATCACGGTGTGGTCTACACCGCCACCGACTGGCCCGGGTACGCGCTGGCGCTGGGCACCGCGGTCGGGGTGATCCTGCAGCAGGTCGCGTTCACCTCGGGCCGGCTGCCGGTGGCGGCGACGGCCATGACCATCGCCAACCCGCTGGTCGGCACGGTGCTGGCCGTGGTCGGCTTCAACGAGGCGCTGCCGGGCAGCGCCGGCGGGCTGGCCGGGCTGGCCCTGGGTGCGGCCCTCGTCTGCGCGGGCGTGTACGTGCTGGCCCACTCGCCGCTGCTGGCCGAACCGCTGCCCGACCCGGCCGAGCTGGCCGACTCCGTCGGCGGCACCCCGACCGGGACCTCAGCGTCCGGCGGCGGGCCCGACCGGGACGACCGGGGATCCGCCCACTGAGCGGACCCGCCGGCCGGGGGCCGCTCAGTTCCCCTGGGCCCGCTCGGCCAGGGGCTGCCACTCGCGCCAGGTCGCGAGG
>DATINN010000659.1:0-15235 GCA_035474175.1 Mycobacteriales bacterium
GTCCGCTCGCGGCCCGAACGGCCTGGCGGCTGCTGACCCGGCGGATCTCGCTGCTGGGCCTGTTCGACGTGTCCGGGTCGATGGCCGATCCGGTGCCGGGCTCGACCCGGTCGAAGCTGGACGTGGCCCGCTCGGCGGCCCAGGCCGCCCTCGGCTTCTTCGACCCGGCCGACTCGCTCGGGCTGTGGGAGTTCTCCCGGCAGCTCGACGGGGACAAGGACTACCGGGTGCTGGTGCCGCTGGGCCCGGCGGGCCGCCCGGTCGGACGCTTCCCCAACCGCCAGGTCGCCTCCGTCGCCGCGTACAAGGCGATGGTCCCGCGGACCGCGACCGGCCTGTACGACAGCATCCTGGCCGCGTACCGGTCGGCGACCACGGCCTACCGGGCCGACGCGGTCAACACGGTCGTCGTCATCACCGACGGCGAGAACGAGGACCCCGGCAGCATCACCCTCGACCAGCTCCTGGCCCAGCTGACCAAGCTGCACAACCCGGCGAAGCCGGTCCACATCGTGACGCTGGCCTACGGCACCGGCGCCGACCCGGCCGCCCTGGCCAAGGTGGCGAAGGTGACCGACGGCCTGCAGTTCTCCTCGCCCGACCCCAACTCCATCGGCAAGGTCTTCACCACAGCCGTCGCCGCCCTCACCGGCTGAACCGCGAGTCCCGCGGCGGGACTTGCGCCGGAGGGAGAGCCCCGTGCCCCTCCCTCCGGCCGCCCCTCAGCCGTGGATGACGGCACCCACCGGCGCCGCCCCGTTGACGGCATCCCAGTTGTCACCGACCTCGAATCCGGCGGCGAAGATCAGCGCCACCACGGCGAGCACCAGCAGGATCGCGATCAGCCGGATCGCGAGCCACAACACCGCCCGGCCCACCATGAGCACGAGCGCCGCCGCCACCGCGACCCACGTCCCCCGCGGCTCGCCGGCTGTTCCTTCGGAAATGCTGAGAAAAGCGATGTGGACAGGACTTGGGGTTACAGTCACGTGTGACCCCTCCGTTCGCACGGTCGGGTGCAGAGAGATGCGACCGCCCCCGGGCTCGCGGCCAAACTTGACCGGGGGCGCTCGTCGTCGAAAGAGCGTGTGGTTCGACGTCAGGGCAACGTCACCTGACCTGGGTGATCCGTAGATCTATAACGCCCCCGCTTTCTATATGCCTGCAGGGGAGTTTGACTCTTCCGCCGATCATTAGCAATAGCGGACTGAGCCTGAACATTTCGCTGAATTGTAGTGTCAGGTGTGGTGCGTCAATTGAAGTTCTGTGCACCGCGCTGAGGTTCGGTGACCGAGCCGTTCGTGGGCCCACCGACCGCCGGAGGGAGAGCCCCGTGGCTCTCCCCCGGCGGTCTCTCACCCGTGGTGGGTGCCCGCGACCGGCGCCGCTGCGGACATCCCGTCCCAGTTGCTGCCCACCTCGAAGCCGATCGCGAGGATCGCCCCGACGATCACCAGCAGGATCAGGAACTTGAGCAACTGCACGAGCAGCCACAGCACCAGCCGGCCCAGCATCAACGCCACCGCGGCGGCCACCGCGACCAACGTGCCGCGGCCCTCGGATGCCGCACCCGACATTCCGACGTGATCGATCTGAACTGTTCCAGGGTCTACATTCACAGCAGGCCCCTCCGTTCGCACGGTCGGGTCAGAGAGATGCGGACACCCCCGGGCTCGCGGCCAAACTTGACCGGGGGTGCTCGTCGTTCAGGACAGAGCGCGGCTCATCGGTCGGTGTACGCACCCGACTCCGGCCGTCTCACCACGGCGGCTCGCCCATGCGCTCTCACCTCCCGGTCAGACTGCTGATGTGATATAAGTCTCCTCTGCATCAGCTGGCTTCACAAGAGGTCGACTGACGTCAGGTGTAGTTCCCCACCAGCGATCGACAACAAGACACACCGTCCAATGCCGGTCGGCACGCGCTGTCACCAGCCGTACACCTCCGAGGTAGAGATGACCCAGCCATCGGCAGAGCAGCCGACGCTAGGGCAGCGGCTGCGCACTGTCCGCGGGACCGCGACGCAGCGAGCGATCGCCGAGGCGATCGGGGTCCGGGCCTCGTCCGTCTCGGGCTATGAGAACGGCACGCTGATTCCTCCCGAGGAACGCCTGCGCAACTACGCCACCTACGCCGTGAGCAAGCGATCCGGTGCGCGCTCCCGGCTGCCCTCCGAGGACGAGCTGAAGGAGCCGGAGAAAGCCAAACGGGACGACCTCTTCTCGCAGCTGACCGCTCTACGGGATCTGGCGCTGCAGCAGTCGGATTCCACCGAGGATCTGTGGACCTTCCCGGCGGGCGAGCCGGTGCGGCTGGTGAGCGGTCGCCTCGAAGACGTCGTTCACCCTTATGCCGACATCGGCAACCCCAATTACACGGACCTCCTGTCCTTTGCGGATCTGGACGCCCTGATGGAACTGCTCGGGCACGTCCGGATGCGCAATCCGAAGTCCGACGTACGGTGGGTGCGAGCCGACAGGCTTGTCGCCGCGGACAATTTGTCCAGCCACATCGTGATGATCGGCGGCCCGGGCCTCAACCTCGCGCTGCAGCAGATTTTCGCCGGGACGTCACTGCCCATCACGCAACGACCGCATGACGCGGTGACGGACGGCGAGGTGTTCTACGTGGAGGGCCGGAAAGAACCGGACCTGCCGGTCTTCTCCGGGAACCCGCCGCGCCTCATCGGCGACATCGGCCTGTTCGCCCGGCTGACCAATCCCTACAACAGCGCCCGGACGCTCACCTGGTGCAGCGGCGTCTTCTCCCGCGGGGGGTACGGAGCGGTCCGGCTGCTGTCGGACGCCGACCTCCGCGACCAGAACGCCGCCTATCTGGCCGAGCGGTTCTCCACCGCGACCCAGTTTGCGGTGCTCATGAAGGTGCCCGTCGTTCTCGGTGGAGCCATCACCCCCGACCTGCAGAACGACGAGGCCCGCCTGTACGAGTGGTCCGACGCCGATGACGACAAGCGCGGGCGGACCGACCGGTCGGCAGGAGCGCACCGATGACGGTAGTCCAGTGCCGCTCGCACGCCGATCTTCTGCAGCCGTTGATCCGCGGCACGCTTCCGCTCGGCGGCATCGTCGCGCCGGCCACCCGTGGTCCCGCCGCCCTGATGACCGTGTTCGAGCTGGGTGCGGCGTTGGGCGTGCCCGTCCTCGTGATGTGCAGTGGCCGGGCGCGACCGCACGAGGTGATCGATCAGGCGGCCACCGTACGGGGAACACAATGCACGGCCGTCGACGTCGGCGACCTCGCTGCCGGCGACGTGCTGCCGCAGCTGCGGACATCGGAGTTTCCCGAGGCCATCGATCACTCGTACGGGGACCTGAGCCTCAAACGCAACCTCGGGCTGATCGTCGGCAAGCTGGCGGGCTGGCCGAGCCTGCTCTTTCTCGACGACGACATCCACGGCTTGAGCGGAGCCAGGGTCCGGAAGGCCGTTGGAGCGCTCGAGCACCACACGGCCGTCGGCATGCCGGCGGAGGACTTCCCGGACAACTCCGTCGTCTGTCACGCCCGGCGGTATCTGCCGGAGGAGAAGCAGGACGTCTTCGTCAGCGGCTCGGCTCTTGCAGTAAATCTTGAGCGGGCCAACTCGTTCTTCCCTGAGATCTACAATGAGGACTGGCTCTTTCTCGCGCCGCATGTGGACGGCCGCAAGGTGGCCGCCAGCGGTCGGGTACGGCAGGACTTCTACAATCCCTTCGACGTCCCGGAGCGAGCATCGAAGCAGGAATTCGGGGACGTCCTCGCGGAAGGCATCTTCAGTCATCTTCACGTGGGCCGACTGCATGACCGCCTGCCGCCGTCCTACTGGCGAGCGTTTCTCGACAATCGGGCGGCACTAGTACGCCAGGCCATCAGGCACTATCGCAAACAGGCTGCGCGTAACGTCCTCGCCCGCGACACAGTGCAGTCCCTCAAGCACTCCCTCGCAGCTCATTCGGTCATCAACCCGCGGATCCTCATCGATTACGTCGCCGCCTGGCAGGCGGATCAGAGGACGTGGAGGGACTACTACTCCGGGCTGTCGCAGATCGGCGATCTCCGACGTGCCCTCGCCCACCAGGGTCTGTTCTCCATCTCCGGTGAATCCTCCGCCGCTGCCGGCACCAGGTCGTCCGTCACCTTCTGACGGAGGCAAGGCCTGGAACGTGCCCTGAACCGACGTATGGTGCAGCTGTGACGACTATGCCGAGGCGTGGGCCGGTGCTCACCAGCGAGTAACGGCGCCGGCGGTGGCGGACAAGTGTGGAGCAGCGTGCCGATGCCCTACCTGGTGACCCCGGCCATCGATCCGGCCCGCATACCGGTCGAACAGCCGGTCGTCGCGGCCGGCGACCTCCTGCTGCGGCCCTGGCGGCTGCGGGACGCTGCTCAGCTCGTCGCCGCGTACTCCGATCCGGACATCCAGCGGTGGCACCTGCGCACGCTCGAGACGACCGCAGAAGCGCGGCAGCTGGTGAAGCAGTGGCACCTGGGCTGGCGCTGCAACGCAGCCGCCAGTTGGGCCGTCGTTCCCATGGACAGCCCCGACGACGTGCGGGGCCAGGTCGGCTTCCGGTCCCTGTACCTATCCGACGGGCTGGCCGAGGTGACGTGCTGGGTGCTGCCGGATCGACGGCGGAGCGGGTTGGCGACCACGGCGACGGCCGCGCTCGCGGGCTGGGCCGTGACGGTCGTGGGACTGGAGCGCCTGGAGCTCGTGCACTCGGTGTTCAACCCGGCGTCGTGCCGGGTGGCGCTGCGGGCCGGGTTCGAGTTCGAGGGCATCAAGCGGCGGCTGCAACGCCACGTCGACGGGTGGCACGACATGTGCCTGCACGCGCGCATCCGCGAGTCGGCCCGGCCGGCGCCCAACGGGCGGCGGCCTGCGGTCCCCGTGCGGGTGGAGATCGCCGGACGCCGTAGGGCGTTGTAGAGGCCCGGTCAGTTGCCGGCGCCGGTGACGGTCTGGGACTCCTGGATGGTGAGGGCTTCGTCCTCGGTGCGGGTGATGGTGGCGGGGCCCTGGAGGGGGGCGCCGGTGGCGGTGACGTTCCAGGTCAGGCCGACCTGGAAGTGCCACTGCTGGCCGGGCTGGGTGCCGGAGGCCTGGCTGAAGGTGATCGAGCAGTCGGTGGCGCCGCCGGCGACGTAGGCCTTGCCGCCGTCGGCGCAGCCGGTCTCGACCTGCGAGCCGGCCGGCACGCCGGAGACTCCGACCCGCTCGGGGGTCGCGGTGACGGTGACGGAGTTGCCGCCGCCGGAGGCGGTGACGGACACCGGCTCCCAGGCCGCGGGGTCGAACCACATCCAGGTCTCGAGCCGGACGAAGCCCCGGGTGGCGGGGTTGAAGTTGACCACCGGCATCTGCACGGCGTCGTCCATGATCTGCCGGGCGATGCCCATCAGGATCTCCGGCGGGACCGGCGGCTGCGGCGGGGCCTGTCCGGCCGGCACCCAGACCAGGTCCGGGTTCTGCGCGGTCCACGCGTCGACGTACTTGAAGAAGTCCTGGATGGAGCCGTCGAAGTTGCCGGAGCTGCACTCCCACGAGTACCAGTTGCCGTCGTCGTCCTTGTGGTCGGCGACGATCGGCGGGAACCACTCGTCGTGGTCCTCGCCGGTGTGGTGGGCCAGCGCGTAGTACTGCGGGTCCTGGGAGTCGGCGTACATCTCGGCGCCGGAGCGGCCCTTGGTGTACCAGCAGGGCGGCGGCACCTGGTTGGGGATCTCGACCGGGCCGCT
Source organism: Mycobacteriales bacterium (assembly GCA_035474175.1). Classification (GTDB taxonomy): domain Bacteria; phylum Actinomycetota; class Actinomycetes; order Mycobacteriales; family CADCTP01; genus CADCTP01. Next base: position 5,737 of record DATINN010000659.1, read on the forward strand.
GCGGGAGTGGTAGCTGCCGCCGCGCACGGTGATCGTCACGTACGAGGTCGCGGCGGAGATGTGGCCGTTGTCGTTGGACGTCGCGCAGACCACCGTGCCGCAGTCGGCCGAGGCCGGTGCCGCGGTCGCGACCGCACCGGCCGCCACGACCAGCAGCGGGGCCATCAGCAGCGTCGCCCGGGTCCTGCCCCGCATCGAGATCCTCCCGCTCGTGAGCACTCCGCTCCGACGTACCGAGATCGGGTCGGGTTGCCGCGCATTCGTACACCTTGCATCCGATTTGGTCCACTGCAGTGACCGGTGTCGCCACTTCGATGACGGTGGGTGTCGGGATCCGGGCTCCCAGATTCTTTTCGAGGTTTCTGTTGGGTTCGGATCCGGTCGGGGCTCCTACCGCCGAGTGCGGGGAGCAGCCCCGCCGGAGCCCGGGAGTCGACATGACCACCACCCCTTCGCTGATCGGACTGGACGAGGCCGACGAGCGGCTGGTCCCGCTGGACGGCGGGAAGCCCGCCCCGCTGCGCCGCACCGTGCTGCTGCGGGCGGCGCGCCGGGTCGCGGTCGGAACGGTGGCGACCGGGGTGGTGCTGGTGCCGCTGGCCGGGGTGGCAGCGGCCCAGCCGGTGGCGCCGGTCGGGCCGGTCGTGCCGCCGGCGGTCGTCACGCTCCCGCCGAAGCCGCCGACGCCGACGCACGTGGTCTGCATTCCGTGCATCACCGGGCCGAAGGCGCCGCCGGTGGTGGTGGTGACGGAGGACCCGACCGCGCCGCCCACCACACCGGCCCCGACCACACCGGCCCCGACGCCGGCCACGACCCCCGCCCACACCACCAGCAACGGCACGAGCACCACCAGGGACCCGGGGACCGATGAGGGGGACGCGGCGCCGCTACCCCCAGTGGTCGACCCGACGGACACGGCCGACGCGCGGGGCGGCGCCGGCGGCAACGCCGACCTCGCCACCACCGGCGGCAGCACCGACCCCGACCCGAACCCCGACCCGCTGCTGGTGGCCGGCGGCGGCATGCTGCTGGCCGGCGGCCTCGGCGGCCTGCTCTGGTTCGCGACCCGCCGCCGCGCCGGCCGGTGAGCCGATGCCCCAGAGGGCAGGAATCGGGACCGATGGGCACCACCGGGACGACCGGAGCGCTACCGTCCCGACCGTGGACGACCGGTCGCTGGTCACCGCGCTCCGCTCCGGCGACGTGCGCGGGCTGGCCGACGTCTACGACGCGCACGCCGGCCGGTTGCTCAGCTACGCGATCACCGTGCTGGGCGGCCGGGACGCGGCCGCCGACGCGGTGCACGACGCGCTGCTGGTCGCCCGGGAGCGGATCGGTCAGCTGCGCGAGCCGGACAAGCTGCGGCCCTGGCTCTACGCGATCGTCCGCAACGAGTGCCTGCGCCAGCTGCGGGACCGCCGCCGGGCCGCGCCGCTGGACGCGGCCGGCGAGGTGACGGACCCGGACGCGCCCGAGCTGGACCGCGACCTGCGCGCGGAGGAGCTGCGCGAGCTGGTCTGGTCGGCCGCCGCGGCGCTGAACGAGGGCGAGCGCGAGGTGCTGGAGCTGTCCGTGCGGCACGGCCTCAGCGGGACCGAGCTGGCCGCCGCCCTCGGCGTCAGTCCCAACACCGCGCACGCGCTGACCTCCCGCTCCCGGGCCCAGCTGGAGCGGTCGCTGGGCGCGCTGCTGGTGGCCCGGTCCGGCCGGGACGCCTGCCCGGAGCTGGCCGGGATGCTGGCCGGCTGGGACGGAACGCTGACCCCGTTGCTGCGCAAGCGGCTGGCCCGGCACGTGGACCGGTGCGAGATCTGCGGGGAGACCCGCAAGCGCCGCCTGAGCCCGGTGGCGCTGCTGGCCGGGATGCCGTTCGTGCTGGCGCCGCCGGGGCTGCGGGACCAGCTGCTGCGGGACGTGTCGATGCAGCAGGGGCTGGCCGAGCGGGCCGGGCCCTGGCAGGACGACGGCTTCCCGGTGCCGCTGGACCGGCGCGGCCCGCTCGGCCTGCGCGACCCGCTCGGCCCGCGTGGCCCGCTCGGCCTGCGCGGTCGGCGCACCCCGTGGCGCTGGTCGGCGGCCGCGGCGCTGCTGCTGGCCCTGCTCGTCGGGGCCGGCCTGCTGCTGCGCCCGGAGGCCGGCACCGACCGGCTGGCCGGCGCGATCGAGCCGCCGCTGCCGACCGCGCTGCCCGCGGTGGTCGAGTCCGGGACCGGGCCGGCCGGGTCGGCGACCACGGCCGCGGCCACTCCCACGACCGGGCCGCCACCCACGACCGCCCAGGCCGCGACCGGCCTCCCGACGACGACCCCGGCCACCGCGACGACCCCCACGGCCCTGCCGCCCCCGACGACACCGCCGACGACCCCCCCCCCGACGCCCACCCCGACCCCGACGCCGAGCCCCACCCCGACCAGCACGCTGACCCCGCAATGGACCCTGCTCACCCCGGCCTGCCCGACCACCTGGCGGGCCCGGCTCACCGTGCTGGTCAGCGGCACCACCGCGACCGCGGTCCAGGCCACCGCGGGTCAGCGGGCCCAGCCGATGACCGACCAGGGCCGGGGCGTGTGGACGGCGCTGGTCAGCCTGCCCACCGACACCGACCTCAGCTGGACCGCCACCGCGACGACCGCCCAGGGAACGCTCGTCACCGCCCCCCAGGCCATCCGCTACGACTGCCCGCCGATCGGCTAGCGATCGGGGACGCCGATCGGCTAGCGATCGGGGAGCGTGCAGTCCCCGCCGTCGGCGACGTTGCTCACCTTCCAGGCCCCGCCGGTGCGCTCCAGCGAGACGGCGAAGATCTGGACCGACCCCGAGGACCCGGGCCGGGCCTTGCCGGCCTTGTCGTACACGCGGACGAGCGACTGGTCCAGGCAGGTCGCGGCCGTCGCGGCCGAGCCGGAGACGGTCGAGACGGTGACCGCGCCGGCGATCGGCCCGCGCTGGCTCAGGCCCTGTTTCCTGATGGTGCCGAAGAGGGTCACCAGCTGCTCGCGCTGCGGCGGGACCGACAGCGCCGCGATCGCCGGGTCCGCCGGGTCCGGCCGCTCGGCCAGCCGCACCACCATCGACCAGTACGCCTGGGTCGCCTGCTGCACCGGCGCCTTGGCCCCGGTCGCGGCCGGGCCCTCCCAGCGGATCGGCGCCCGGGTCGTGCCCGTGGTCGAGGCCGGCGTGGGGGCGGCGGTGGTCGGGGCCGCGGAGGTCGGCGCGGCCGCGGTCGAGCTCAGCGACGGGCCCGGCGGCAGCGCGGCCGGCCCGTCGGAGGAGGAGGACGAGCACGACGAGCACGCGGCCAGCGCGCCCGCGGTGGACAGGACCAGGACGGCGCGACGGGACACGGGCGCCACCTCACCGGCCGGTCCGGGTGCTGTCAACCACGAACGTTTGACGACACCGGCCCGGACAGAAAGGGTGACGACCATGAGCGACAGCGCGCAGATCGGCGTCACCGGCCTGGCCGTGATGGGCAGCAACCTGGCCCGCAACTTCGCCCGGCACGGGCACACGGTGGCCCTCCACAACCGCACGGACGCCAAGACCCGGGCCCTGATGGAGGAGTTCGGGCACGAGGGCACGTTCGTCCCGTCGTACACGGCCGAGGACTTCGTCGCCTCGCTGGAGAAGCCGCGCCGGGTGGTGATCATGGTGAAGGCCGGCGGGCCCACCGACGCGGTGATCGACCAGCTCGCGCCGCTGCTGGAGCCGGGCGACATCCTGGTCGACGGCGGCAACGCGCACTTCGCCGACACCCGCCGGCGCGAGGCCGCGCTCAAGGAGCACGGCATCCACTTCGTCGGCACCGGCATCTCCGGCGGCGAGGAGGGCGCGCTCAACGGGCCCAGCATCATGCCCGGCGGCACCGCCGAGGCCTACCAGTCGCTCGGGCCGCTGCTGGAGTCGATCTCGGCCCACGTCGACGGCACGCCCTGCTGCACGCACGTCGGCGAGGACGGCGCCGGCCACTTCGTGAAGATGGTCCACAACGGCATCGAGTACGCGGACATGCAGCTCATCGCCGAGGCGTACGACCTGCTCCGGCGCGGGCTGGGGATGACGCCGGCCGAGATCGCGGACGTGTTCACGGAGTGGAACTCCGGCGACCTGGAGTCCTTCCTCATCGAGATCACCGCGCAGGTGCTGGCGCACACGACGGCCGAGGGCGAGCCGTTCGTGGACGTGATCCTGGACCAGGCCGAGCAGAAGGGCACCGGCCGCTGGACCGTGCAGATCGCGCTGGACCTGGGCGTGCCGGTGAGCGGGATCGCCGAGGCCGTCTTCGCCCGGTCGCTGTCCGGGCACGCCGAGCAGCGCGGCCCGGCCCGGGAGCTGCCCGGCCCGGTCGCGGACGGCACGGTCGCGGACGGCACGGTCGCGGACGGCACCGGCGCGGCCGGCCCGGTCGACCGCGCGGGCTTCATCGACGACGTGCGCAAGGCGCTCTACGCGTCCAAGGTCGTGGCGTACGCGCAGGGCTTCGACGAGATCACGGCGGGCGCGGCCGAATACGGCTGGGACATCGACCGGGGCGCGATGGCGACGATCTGGCGCGGCGGCTGCATCATCCGGGCCCGGTTCCTCAACCGGATCAAGGAGGCGTACGACCGGGACCCGCACCTGCCCTCGCTCCTGCTCGACGACTACTTCAAGGCCGCGGTCGCGGACGGGCAGGAGTCGTGGCGGCGGGTCGTCGCGACGGCCGTGCGGACCGGCATCCCGACGCCGGGCTTCTCCTCCGCGCTGGCCTACTACGACGGGCTGCGGGCCGAGCGGCTGCCGGCCGCCCTGATCCAGGGCCTGCGCGACCTGTTCGGCGCCCACACGTACCGGCGGGTCGACCGCGAGGGCATCTGGCACACCCAGTGGAGCAGCGACAAGTCCGAAGTCGACGGGTCCTGACCGGCGAAAGCGGCCCAGCACGGGTACGCAGGAGACATGTGGTTCTTCCTGCGGCTGGGCCGCCTCCTGCGGGAGACGATGCGGTCGCTGAAGGGGCATGACCTCGCGCTGTACGCGGCCGGGGTCACCTTCTACGCCGGGATCGCGCTGGTGCCGAGCGTGCTGGTCGCGGTCTGGCTGACCGCGCAGCTGGTCGGGGACGACCGGATGGTGTCGCTGGGCCGGTCGCTGGCCGACGCGCTGCCGGACCAGCTGGGCGCCCCGCACGTGGCCGAGGCGACGATCGCGGCCGGCCTGCGGCTGCCGGTCGCGGTCGCGCTGGCCGTGCTGCTGCCGGCCACGTTCTACGGCGAGGGGCTGCGGCGCGCGTTCGTGTCGCTGGCCGGGGCCAAGGACACGCTGATCGGCTGGCGCGGCCGGGCCGCGGTGCTGCCGCTGTTCCTGGTCGCGCCGGCGCTGCTGCTGGCGGTGCTGCTGGTGACGCCGACGCTGGCCCGGCTGTTCGCCGACGGCGGCGCGTCGGTGCTGCTGGCGATCGTGCTGGCGTTCCTGACCGACTGGGTGGTGCTGTCGCTGACCCTGACCTGGGTCTACCGGGTCGTGTCGCCGGTGCGGCCGGGCTGGCTGGCCAGCCTCTGGGGCGGGGCGGTGACCGGCTCGTTCGTGGCCGGGTTCCTGCAGGGCTTCGTGCTGTTCCTGTCGTTGCCGCTGAAGCTGGGGATCCCGTTCGGCGGGTTCGTCGGGATCGGCGGCACGGTCGCGGTCGGGCTCTGGCTCTACCTGCTGCACGTGCTGGTGCTGGTCGGCTACGCGCTGACCCGGCGGATCGAGGCCCGCGGCGGCGTCCCCTGGCACCCGCTGGTTGACGATCGTAGCCAAAAAGCTAATACTATTAGCCATGACGACGAGATACCTCGACCGGCCGGGCGGCCGGCTGGCGTACGAGGTGACCGGTGACGGTCCGCTGATCATCCTGTCCCCCGGCTTCGGCGACCTGCGCTCCACGTTCGACGGGCTGGCCCGGCGGCTGAGCGGCTACCGGGTGGTGACCACCGACCTGCGCGGCCACGGCGAGTCCAGCACCGGCTGGGACGACTACTCGGTCGACTCGGTCGCCGGCGACCTGCTGGCGCTGCTGCACGAGCACGGCGGCCGGGGCGTGCTGCTCGGCAACAGCTACTCCGGGTCGGCCGCGGTGGTCGCCGCCGCCCGCGAGCCCGAGGCGGTGACCGGGCTGGTGCTGTCGGGCGCGTTCGTCCGGGAGCACGCCGGGTCGGCGTTCCAGAAGGCGCTGTTCGCGCTGTTCGCGCGCACGGTGCCGGGGCGGTTCCTGTGGACGGCGGCGGCCTGGCCGTCGTTCTTCAGGGCCCGCCCGGCCGACTTCGCCGCCCGCCGGGCCGAGCTGCGGGCAAACCTCCGCCGGCCGCACGGCTACGACGCGGTGCGCTGGATCATCAAGCACGGCAGCCACAGCGGCACCGAGCCGCGGCTGCCCGAGGTCACCGCGCCGGCCCTGGTGATCATGGGCACGAAGGACCCCGACTTCCCCGACCCGGCCGCCGAGGCCCGGTTCACCGCCGACCACCTGGGCGGTCCGGCCGAGGTGCTGCTGGTCGACGGCGTCGGGCACTACCCGCACACCGAGGCCGTGGACGCGGTCGCCCCCGCCGTCGCCGCCTTCCTGGAGAAGCTCGCGTGACCCGAGCGGGTCTCAGCCCCGAGCGGGTGGTGGCCGAGGCCGGGGCGCTGGCCGACGAGCGCGGGATCCACGCGCTGTCGCTGGCGCCGCTGGCCGAGCGGCTCGGCGTCCGGGTGCCCTCGCTCTACAAGCACGTCGGCGGGCTGGAGGACCTGCACCGCCGGCTGGCCCTGGCCGGGATCCGCGACGTGACCGACGTGCTCGGCGCCGCGACCGTGGGCCGCTCCGGCCTGGACGCGCTGCGGGCCTGCGCGACGGCCTGGCGCGCGTACGCGAAGGAGCACCCGGGCCGCTACGGCGCCATCCAGCGCGCGCCGGACCGGGCCGACGCCGAGCTGGCCGTGGCCGGCTCCCGGCTCACCGAGCTCCTGCTCGCCGTCCTGCGCGGCTACGGCCTGGACGAGGACGGCACCGTGCACGCGACCCGGGCCGTGCGCAGCGCCCTGCACGGCTTCATCACGCTGGAGGCCGAGGGCGGCTTCGGTCTGAGCCAGGACGTCGACGTCAGCTACGACCGGCTGGTCACCCTGCTCGACGCCGGGCTGACCCGGCCGGCGTGATCGTGCGCACCGGGGCCGGCCTGGGCGCCGGCAGTGCCGGCAGTGCCGGCAGCGCCGGGGCCGCCACCGGCACCACCGGCGGGCGCGGCTCCGGGAGCACGAACCGTACGGTCCCCTGCCGGTCGAGCTTGTTCCAGCCGACCACGCGTCCGCGCAGCACCGCCAGCGCGGTCGCGTAGAGCAGGTAGGTCCGCAGCGGCTCGTAGATCAGCCGGTAGACCGGGACGACGAGCAGGTGCCACCAGCGCTCCCGCATCAGCGCCACCGCCACCGTCGCCATCACCAGGTGGAACGCGGTCAGGACGCCGAGGTAGATCAGCACGGTGTGCACGTCGCCGTCCAGCACGCTGCGCACCACCAGCCAGTACGCCAGCGGCAGGAAGATCAGCGGCACGAGCACGGACAGCACCGTGTACGGCATGACGATCAGGCCGAGCGCGCCGTACCGCGGCCGCAGCAGCATCCGGCGCTGCTTCCAGACCGCCTGCAGCGTGCCGAACATCCACCGGAACCGCTGCCGGACCAGCGAGCGGGCCGACTGCGGCACCTCGGTCAGCGCGATCGCCTCGTGCTCCTGCTCGATCCGCCAACCGGCCCGCTGCAGCGACAGGGTGAGGTCGCAGTCCTCGGCCAGCGTCCGGGAGTCGAAGCCGCCGGCCTCCAGCACCGCGGTCCGCCGCCAGGCCGCGCACGCCCCCGGCACCACCATGATCGCGCCGAGCAGGCTCTGCGCGCTCCGGTCCAGCCCGATCGCGGTCAGGTATTCCAGCGACTGCCAGCGCGTCAGCAGTCCCCGCCGGTTGCCCACCTTGACCTGCCCGGCGACGGCGCCGACCCGGGCGTCCGCGAATCGCCGGACCAGCGCGCCGACCGTGCCCGGCCGGACCACCGTGTCGGCGTCGAAGGTGACCACGATGTCGGAGCCGGTCTCGGCCAGCGCGTGGTTGAGCGCGGCCGCCTTGCCGCCGTTGGGCCGGCTGATCACCCGCAGCCCGTCCCAGCCGATCGAGCGGACCACGTCCGCGGTGCCGTCGGTGGAGCCGTCGTCGACGACCAGCACGTCCAGCCCCGGATAGTCGCTGCGGCGCAGCGACGCGATCGTCTTCCCGATCACCCGGGCCTCGTTGTACGCGGCGATCACGACCGTGACCGACGGCCGGTAGGCCGGGTCCCACACCGTCCGCCGGCGCCGCCGCCGCTCGACCAGCGCCAGCAGCACGGTCGCCACCGACACGACCGCCATCGTGCCGGCGCCGAGCACGAACAGCGCCTGCACCAGCACCCGCGGCAGCACGTGGGCGCTCCAGAACGCCCAGTGCGTCAGCCGGTCGGTCAGGCTGGGCGTCACCGGCCCGGCCGCCGCCGGGCCGTCCGGGTGCAGCGCCGCCATCGTGACGAACGTGTAGCCCTGGGCCCTGGCCTCGGTCAGCAGCCGCTCGACCAGGTCCAGCGTGGCGGCGTGGTCGCCGCCGCCGTCGTGCATGAGCAGCACGTGCCCGCGGCCGTCCAGCTTCGGCAGCGGCACGGTCCGGCCCGGCGCGTAGAGGTAGTCGTCGGTGTCGATGTCGAAGCTGGCCGCGTAGTGCCCGGTCTGCTGGGCCAGCAGGATCCCGTACGCGTTGGCGCCGATCCCCTCGACGTCGTTGCCCCCGTACGGCAGCCGGAAGAAGCCGGTGTCGTAGCCGCCGATCGACCGCATCACCCGGTCGGGCGTGACCAGCTCCTCCAGGTTGCGGGGCGAGGCCTGCTTCGCGAACTCGACGTGGTGCAGCGTGTGGTTGCCGATGAGGTGGCCTTCCCGGATCTCCCGCTTGAACAGGTCCGGGTGCGCGAGCACGTTCTCGCCGGTGTCGAAGAACGTGGCCCGGGCGCCGAACCGGGACAGCAGGTCGAGCAGCTCGGGGGTGTTGCGCGGGTCCGGGCCGTCGTCGAAGGTCAGCGCGAGCTGCTTGTCCGGCAGCTGCCCGAACCGGTCCACGCCGTACGAGCTGTAGCCGATCTGCTGCATCTCGGCCTGGTTCAGCGCCCGCCAGCGGTCCCCGGAGAACGGATCCACCGCGTACGGCCGGCTGCCGTCGTACTCGACCCGGAAGACCCGCAGCATCTGGCCCCGGCCGACGACCGGGAGCCGGTCGGGCAGCGAGTCGAGCAGCGTCGTCCCGGCCCCGCCCAGCCCGGCCGCGCCGGCCGCCCCCTGGGTCAGCGCCCAGGGCACGAACCAGCCCAGCGCGGCCACGATCAGCACGACCGCCAGCACGCACAGCCGCTTGACCATGCGCCACCGCGCCCCGGACTCGTCCAGAAAGACGGCCCGGTCCTGCGCCGCCCGGTCCCG
>DATINN010000660.1:0-2063 GCA_035474175.1 Mycobacteriales bacterium
GAAGACGGCGGCGTAGAAGGCGCGGGCCCGGTCCGGGTCCGGCGAGCGCAGGTCCTCCCAGCTCAGGCCGCCGGGCTCGCTGTGGATGCCGGCGCCGATGTGGCTGCCGGCCTGCCAGCCGCCGAACACGGCGCCGGTGGGGTCGGCCGCCACGAACATCCGGCCGTTGCCGCCCGAGTCGAACGGCGGCAGCAGCAGGGTGCCGCCGGCGTCGGTCACCAGCTTCGCGGTGGCGTCGGCGTCGTCGGTGGCGAAGTAGAGCGTCCAGGCCGTGGGCACGCCCCGCTCCGGGGTCGGGCCGAGGCCGGCCGCCGCCATCCCCTGGGACTGCGCGATGACGTAGCCCTCGCCGGTGAACGTCCAGCCCAGGACCGCGCCGTAGAAGGCCTGGGCCAGGGGGACGTCGCTGACGGTGAGATCGACCCAGCACGGCACCCCGGCCGGCCACGGGTTGGTACGGAGCGGCATGGCCGCAATCCCACCGGTTGGACGGCCCGGTGTCGAGACCTGTCCGCCGAAAGCGAGAACGCGGGTCGGCAAGGTCAGGCCAGGGTGAGGACCGGGAGGCCGAGACCGGTGCGCGCCGGCACCCGGTCGAGCACCACCAGACCGGCCCCGGCCAGCGCCGCGCCGGTCAGCTCCCGGGCCGGCAGGAAGCGGTATTCGGGCTCGGCCGCCGCCTCCGCCGCCATCGCCTCGGCGTCGGCCGGGGTCGGGTCCTTGGCGATCGGGGTCGAGACCTTGCCCGGCCTGCCGCGGACCGGCACCGGCAGCTCCGCCGGGCCCGGCATCCCCGGCCGGTCGGGCGAGACCCAGACCGTGAGGCCCGGCGTGCACAGCCCGGCCAGCAGCCCGGTGACCGGGTCGGTGGCCCGGGCGTCCTGCCCGTCCTGCACGGCGGCGACCGCCTCGGCCTGCTCCGCGGTCGGCTCGTCCAGGCCGAGCAGGGCCAGCGCGGTCGCCAGCGGCAACGCCCCGGGCCGGCCGCGCCGCAGCGGCCAGCGCGGGAAGGCGGCCGCGGGCCAGGTGTAGGGCAGGTCGTCGGGCTCGGTCGGGAAGAACGGCCGGTAGTGCGCCGGGTCCTTGCGCAGCAGGGCGGAGCGGTGGCTGACGTGCACGGCCTCCTCCCCCAGCCACGGCGGCAGCTGCCCACCCCGCCGCAGGTCCTCGATGACCGGCACCCGCCCGGCGGTGAAGCCGAGCAGCGCGGCCCGGGTGGCGTCGGCCCGGCCGCGGGCCTCCCAGGCGTCGCAGACGTCCAGGCCGTACCGGACCAGGGCCGGGGTGAAGCCGCGCCACATCTTGGTCGCCGGGTGGTTCTTCCAGCCGTACGTGGGCCAGGTCAGGGCGCGCAGGATCTGGTACGTCTCCACCCGCTGCTTGCCCAGCCGCTTGTCGTCCAGCACGGCCGCGCTGGCCACGAAGTCCGCGTACGGAAGGAAGGTCTGCACGCGACCCTCCCTACCCGTCAGGCGGCCGCTCTCTCCGGCGCCGGACGCAGCGTCGCCACGGTCAGCGCCAGCGCGACGGCGGTGATCACGGCGGCGGCCAGGAAGCCGCGGCCGGCCCCGGTGGCGAGCGCGTCGCCGGACGCCGTCGCGCCGGCCCAGGCGATCGTGCCCAGCGCGGCCAGCCCGACCGCACCGCCGACCTGCCGGGCCGCGCTGAACACGCCCGAGGCCAGGCCGGTCTCGCCCGGCTCGATCCCGGCCAGCGCGGCCAGCGTCAGCGGCACCTGGGTCAGCCCGAACCCGGCGTACGTCAGCAGGGTGGGCAGGAACAGCCCGAGCAGGTAGCCGTCGGAGGCGTCGATGCGGGCCAGCCAGGCCAGCCCGACCACGGCCAGCAGCAGCCCGATCGCGGTCAGCCGGCGGGTGCCGAGCGGGCCGGCCAGCTTGCCGCTGATCCGGGCCCCGGCCATCAGCACCAGCGACATCGGGATGTAGACCAGCGCGGTGGTCGCGGCCGAGTAGCCCCAGACCCGCTGCAGGAACAGGGTCATGAAGAAGTAGACGCCGAACATCGCGGTGCTGGACAGGACCAGCACCCCGTACGTCCCGGAG
>DATINN010000661.1:0-2088 GCA_035474175.1 Mycobacteriales bacterium
GCTCGACAGCACGACGGAGCGAATTGAGATCGAAGCCCTTCGCATCTTTCGCGGCGGCCGGATCCCGGATCTGCTGGAGTCGACCGGAGCGCGGCTGCGTGAGGTCGGCACCACCAACCGGGTGACGATCGCGGACTACGCGGCCGCGGTCGGCCCGCAGACCGGGTTCGTGCTCAAGCTGCACCCGTCCAACTTCGTGGTCAGCGGGTTCACCTCGGCCGTGCCGGCGGCCGAGCTGGCCGGGCTGGACGCGCCGCTGGTGGTGGACATCGGGTCCGGGCTGCTGCGGCCCTCGGCGGTGCTGCCGGACGAGCCCGACGCCGCGACCGCGCTGCGGGCCGGGGCCGCGCTGGTCACCGCCAGCGGCGACAAGCTGCTGGGCGGCCCCCAGGCCGGGCTGCTGCTCGGGCGGGCCGACGTGGTCGAGCGGCTGCGGCGGCACCCGCTGGCCCGGGCGCTGCGGGTGGACAAGCTCACCCTGGCCGCGCTGGAGGCGACGCTGCGCGGGCCGGCCGTGCCGGTGGCCCGGTTCCTGGCCGCCGACCCGGTGGGGCTGCGGGTCCGGGCCGACCGGCTGGCCGGGCTGCTGCGGGCGCACGGGGTGGACGCGGTCGCGGTCGACAGCACGGCCGCGGTCGGCGGCGGCGGGGCGCCCGGGGTGACGCTGCCGAGCGTGGCGGTGAGCCTGCCGGCCTCGTACGCGGCCGCGCTGCGGGGCGGGGACCCGGCCGTGCTGGGCCGGGTCGCGGGCGGGCGCTGCCTGCTGGACCTGCGCGCGGTCGAGGAGACCGACGACCGGGCGCTGCAGCGCGCCGTGCTGGCCGTCCGGGTCTGATGTTCGTCGTCGCCACCGCCGGGCACGTCGACCACGGCAAGTCCACGCTGGTCCGGGCCCTGACCGGGATGGAGCCGGACCGCTGGGTCGAGGAGCGGCGGCGCGGCATGACGCTGGACCTCGGGTTCGCCTGGACCGACCTGCCGGCCGGGCCGCTGGCGCTGGTGGACGTGCCCGGGCACGAGCGGTTCGTGCCGACGATGCTGGCCGGGGTCGGGCCGGTGCCGGCGGTGCTGTTCGTGGTGGCGGCCGACGGCGGGTGGATGCCGCAGTCGGACGAGCACCTGGACGCGCTGGACGCGCTCGGGGTGCGGCACGGGCTGCTCGCGGTCACCCGCGCGGACCTGGCTCCGGCCGAGCCCGCGATCGCGGCCGCGCTGGCCCGGATCGCGCGGACGTCGCTCGGGGCGGTCCCGGCCGTCGCGGTCAGCGGGGCGACCGGGGCCGGCATCGCCGAGCTGCGGGCCGCGCTGGACTCGCTGGTGCGCTCGCTGCCGGTGCCCGCCCCGTACGGGCCGGTGCGGCTGTGGGTGGACCGGGCCTTCACCGTCCGGGGCAGCGGCACGGTGGTGACCGGCACGCTCGGCGCGGGCACGCTGCGGGTCGGCGACGAGCTGTCCCTGGACGGGACGCCGGTCCAGGTCCGGGCGCTGCAGTCGATGGACCGGCCGGTCGAGTCGATCTCCGGCACGGCCCGGGTCGCGGTCAACCTGCGCGGGGTGCCGGTCTCGGCCGTGTCGCGGGGGGCGGCGCTGGTCACGCCGGGGGACTGGACGTCCTCCTCGGTGCTGGACGTGGCGGTGTCCACGACCGACCTGCCCGCGGAGCTGGTGCTGCACGCCGGGTCGGCGGCGGTGCCGGTGCGGGTGCGGCCGCTGGGTGCGGCCGCGGCCCGGCTGACGCTGGCCCGGCCGCTGCCGCTGCACGTCGGGGACCGGATGCTGCTGCGGGACCCGGGGCGGCACACGGTCGCGACCGGCGTCCGGGTGCTGGACGTGCGGCCGCCGCAGCTGCGGCGGCGGGGGGCGGCGGCGCGCCGGGCCGCCGTGCTGGCCGGGCTGAGCGGGCCGCCGTCCGGCGACGCCGAGGTCGCCCGGCGCGGAGCGATCCGGGCCGCCGACCTGCGGGCCATGGGGGTGCCGGCGCCGACGTCGGCGCTCCGGGCCGGCGACTGGCTGATCGACCCGGCGCAGGCCGGGCGCTGGCGGGCGGCGCTGGTCGCCGCCGTGGCCGAGCACGCCGCCGCCCACCCG
>DATINN010000662.1:0-6116 GCA_035474175.1 Mycobacteriales bacterium
GCTGGACCTGGTGCTCAACCTGGCGGTCGCGCTGGTCGTGGTGGCCGCCGTCCGGGCCGTCGGCACGGTGCTGGTGATCGCGCTGCTGGTCGTGCCGGGGGCGGCCGGGCGGCTGGTGTCCGACCGGCTGGCCGGGATCACGCTGGTCGCGGTCGGGGTGGCGATGCTGGCCGGCTGGCTCGGGCTGGTCGCGTCCTGGCAGGCGTCGGTCAACCACGGCCTGCGGCTGGCCTCCGGCGCGACCGTCGTCCTCGTCCTGGTCGCCCTCTACGGGGTCGCCGCCGGAGTCGCGGCGGTGCGCAGGTGACCCTGTTCGCCGATGACTACGCCCGGCGCGCCCTGGTCGAGGCGCTGCTGGTCGGCGCCCTGTGCGGGCTGGTCGGCGTGCACGTGGTGCTGCGGCGGCTGTCGTTCTTCACGATGGCGATGACGCACGCGACCTTCCCCGGCGTGGTGCTGGCCGCGCTGGTCGGGGTGGACCTGCTGCTGGGCTCGGGCCTGTTCGGGGTGCTGGTCGTGCTGGGCGTGAGCTGGCTGACCCGCCGCCCCCGCAGCGACGGCGCCGCCGCCGTCGGCGTGGTGCTCTCGGCCGGGTTCGCGCTCGGGGTGGCGCTGCTGTCGGCGCAGTCCGGGTTCAGCCGCGACCTCTCGGCCTACCTGGTGGGCTCGATCGTGACCGTGCAGCGGGCCGACCTGGTCAAGACCGCGGTGGTGCTGGTGGTGGTGGCGGCGCTGCTGGCCGCGTTCGGCAAGGAGCTGGTGTTCGGCGCGTTCGACCGGGGCGGGCTGGTGGCGGCCGGCTACCCGGCCGGCCGGCTCGACCTGCTGCTGCTCCTGCTGGTCGAGGTCACCGTGGTCACCTCGGTGCCGGCGGTGGGCACCATCCAGGCCGTCGCGCTGGTGGTGGCGCCGGCCGCGGCGGCCCGGCTGTGGTGCGAGCGGATCGGCCCGACGACCGCGCTGGCCGTGCTGCTCGGGATGGCCAGCGGGGTGGTCGGGCTCGCGGTCTCCCAGGCGTACGAGGTGGCGGCGGGCGCGGCGATCGTGCTGGCCGCGTGCGGGTTCTTCGTGCTGTCGGTGCTGCTGGCGCCGGTGGCCGGTCGGACACGGGTACGGGCACGGGTACGGGAGGCGGTCTGATGCCGGAACCGAGAGCGACCCGCCAGGCGGCCGCGGTCCGGGCCGCGCTGGCCCGCCGGGACGGGTTCACCAGCGCCCAGGACCTGCACGCGGAGCTGCGCGGCAGCGGGGACGCGGTCGGGCTGACCACCGTCTACCGGCACCTGCAGGCGCTGGCCGACGCGGGCGCGGTCGACGTGCTGCGCAGCCCGGACGGCGAGTCGGTCTACCGGATCTGCGGCACCGGGCACCATCACCACCTGGTCTGCCGGGCCTGCGGGCGCACGGTCGAGATCGAGGGCCGCGAGGTCGAGCGCTGGACCCGGCGGGTGGCCGAGGCCGAGGGTTTCGTCGACGTCGACCACACGGTCGAGATCGTCGGCACCTGCGCCGGCTGCGCGGCCCGGGGCTAGCCGACCACCCGGGAGCTGACCAGGTAGACCGCCGCGGCGACGGCGGCCGCGGCCGGGATGGTGAAGATCCAGGCCGCGCCGATCGAGCGGGCCACCCCCCAGCGCACCGCGGACAGCCGCCGGGTCGCGCCCACCCCCATCACCGACGACGTGATGACGTGCGTGGTCGACACCGGCACCGCGTAGACGTACGCGGTGCCCAGCATCACCGTGCTCGCCACCGTCTGCGCGGTCACGCCGTCGGCCGGGGTCAGGTGGATGATCCGCCGGCCCATCGTGCGCATGATCCGCCAGCCGCCCGAGTACGTACCCAGGCTGATCGCCGCGGCCGAGGACAGGATCACCCACAGCGGCACCGAGAAGGAGGTCAGGTGCCCGGAGGTGACCAGGGCCAGGGTGATCACGCCCATCGTCTTCTGCGCGTCCTGCGTGCCGTGGCCGAACGCCATCAGCGCGGCCGAGCCGATCTGCGCGTGCCGGAAACCCCGGTTGGCCTTGTGCGGGTTGGCGTGACGGAACGCCCACAGCACCCCGACCATGGCCAGGTACGCCAGCCCGAAGCCGATCAGCGGCGAGAGCACCATCGGCACCACGACCTTGTCGAACACACCGGACCACTGCACCGACCGGGACGCGGCCAGGGCGGCGCCGACCAGGCCGCCGATCAGCGCGTGCGAGGACGACGAGGGCAGCCCCAGCCACCAGGTCAGCAGGTTCCAGGTGATCGCGCCGAGGAGGGCGGAGAAGACCACGACGAGGCCACCGGCGCCGACCGGGGCGGCGATGATCCCGGCCCCGACCGTGGCCGCCACCTTGGTCGAGACCAGCGCGCCGACCACGTTCATCACGGCAGCCAGGGCCAGCGCCGCCTTCGGCGTCATCGCCTTGGTCGAGATCGTGGTGGCGATGGCGTTGGCGGAGTCGTGGAAGCCGTTGGTGTAGTCGAAGCCGAGCGCGACCGCGATGATCAGGATGAGGCCGAGGGTGGCCGCGTCCACCTCAGGATTCCTTGACCGCGATGGTCTCGACCACGTTCGCCACGTGCTCGAACGCGTCGGCCGCGTCCTCCAGGTCGTCGGCCACCTGCTTCAGCTTGAGCACCGTCAGCGCCTCGTACGTGCCGCTGAACAGGCGGGACAGCAGCCGCCGGTAGACCTGGTCGGCCTCGTTCTCCAGCCGGTTGACCTCGATCCAGTACGACGAGAGGTCGGTCATGGAGGCCAGCCGGCCCATCGCGTCGGCCGTGCACCGGGCCGCCCGCTGCAGCAGGTCGACCTGCCGCCCCATCTCCGCCGGCAGCGTCTCCAGCTCGGAGAGCACCGCGAAGTCGGCCGCGGCCTCGATCGAGTCCATGACGTCGTCGAGCTGGGTGGCCAGCCGGTAGATGTCCTCCCGGTCGAACGGGGTGACGAAGGTCGAGTTCAGCGCGTGGATGACGCGGTGGGTGACCGCGTCGCCGATGTGCTCGTGCTCGCGCAGCTGCCCGGCCAGCTTCTCCCGGTTGGAGCTGACGTGCAGGAACTCGCCGAGCAGCTCGGTCGCGGTGACGAGGTTCTCGGCCGACTCGACGAACATCGGGAAGAACCTGTCATCACGCGGAGTGATGTGGAAGCGCACGGTGACTCCAGGGTGTCCGGCGGGCGAACCGGAAGGTACCCGGAGCGCAGGCGGCTAGTTGGCCTGGGACTGCGTCGGCACGTTGAGGTGTTCCCAGGCCGCCTTCGCGCCGGCCTCGCCGACCCGGGCCACCATGACCAGCGTGAGGATCCCACCGACCAGCGTGACCACGATCCCGAGCGCCATCACCGGCAGCTGCCAGCCCGGCGCGCCCGGCCCGGACAGCTCCAGCCGGCCGGCCACCCCGCTCGGGCGGGCGCCGTCCTCCTCGCCCCGGATCGGCGCCCCCGCGCCGACCGGCACCCGGACCCGGCGGGCCCGGCTGCGGGCGACCAGCGGCGGCACCAGCACCAGCAGCGTGCCGACCAGCAGCAGATAGGTCCACTTGGGCAGCGCCTCGGCCAGGTCCATGTGCTTCTGCATGAGACCGGCCTCGGTGGTCTCGGCCGGGCCGAATCGGGCGCTCTGCCGGGTGAAGAGCTTCTCGCCGCTCTGGACCGTCACCGGCACCAGCGCGACCGCCACGATCGTGAGCAGGCCCACGAGCACCCCGAAGCGCCGGCGGGCCCACGGCCACAGCGCCACGATGATCGCGCCGATCGCCGCCGTCGGCAGCGCCACCACCGTGAAGTGCACGATCAGGGCGTGCGTCGGCAGCCCGTGGAAGGTGTCCAGCACCCGCGTCCCCCTTCGTCGCCCCGTCTGCGGGGTCCCCCGCGTCTACGGGCGAAGATCGGCACCGGTTCAGCCGGTCCGGCCCTTCTGTTCGGACAGGCCGGTGACCAGGTCCTCCCGGGCCCGGGCGACGCGGGACCGGATCGTGCCCACCGGCACCCCGCAGACCTCGGCCGCCTCGGGATAGGACAGGCCCACTAGCTGGGTCAGCACGAACGCGTCCCGCCGGTCCGGGTGCAGCGCGCCGACCTGGCGGCGCAGCGCGATCCCGTCGGACAGGTCGCCGCCGGTGGCCGGCTCGGGCATGGCCGCGCCCGGGTCGACCCGCGGCCGCCGGCGCCGGTCCCGGACCGCGTCCGCGCAGGTCCGGCGGGCGATCGAGAGCAGCCAGGTCTTCGCCGCGGCCCGCCCCGCGAACGACGGCAACGACCGGAACGCCCGCAGGTAGGTCTCCTGGGCCAGGTCCTGGGTCTCGCCGTGGTCGCCCAGGTGCGCGCACAGCCGCCAGACGTCGGCCTGGGTCGCCCGCACGAACCGGGCCGCGGCGGCCTGGTCGCCGTCCCGGGCGGCCAGCGCCGCCAGGGTGACCTCATCGACCGGCATGTCGACGGGCCTGTCGACCGGCATGTCCACGGGAACCGTTCGCCTCTCAGGACCGACTGGGATGTACGTGGGCTGTGACCAGTATCGCGAAGCGCTCTCCGCCGAGCTCGACGGAGAAACCCCCGGCGTACCCGAAGAGGCCCTCGCGGGGCACCTTAGCGACTGTCCGGCCTGCCGGGAGTGGTTCGGGCAAGCTGCCCGGGTCACCCGGCTGGCCCGGGTCGCGACGGCCGTGCCCGTGCCCGACCTGGTCCCGGCTCTGCTGGCGGCGCTGCCGGCGCTGGGGGCGGGCCGCCGCCGGCTGTTCGCCGCGGCCCGGGCCGCCCTGGTCGCGGTCGCCCTGCTGCAGGCGCTGCTGGCCTGGTCCGGCGCCCTGACCGGGCAGGACGACATGGTCAGCGGTCACGTCGCGCGCGAGGTCGGGGCCTGGAACCTGGCCCTGGCCGTGGCCTTCCTGGCCGCCGCGACCCGGCCGCGCACCGCGGACGCGCTGGTCGCCCCGGTCGGGGTGTTCGTGGCCGTGCTGTCGGTGTCGGCGATCTCCGACGCGTTCGCCGGCGACCTGGCCCTGGGCCGGCTGCTCGGCCACCTGCTGGTCGGCAGCGGGCTGGCCCTGCTGATCACGGTCGGCCGGGTCGCGCCGCCGCAGCCGGGCACCCCGGACCGGTCCCGCCCCCGCGGCCTGCCCGACCGGCCGGACGGGCTGCCGGAGCCCGTGCCCCACCTCCAGGTTGCCCCGATGCCGCTCACCCCTCTGGTTAGGGCTGGCAACACCGTGTCGATGGAGTCAGGATCAGCAGCGTGACTGTCCTTCTCACCCCGACCGCCGCCCGCAAGCGCATCTTCGCCGTCCTCGCCCTGCTCGGTGCCTGGGCCGTGCTCGCCGTCAGCGGGGCGACCCCGGCGTTGGCGCACGCCACGGTCGCCGGCAGCGACCCGGCCGAGAGCTCGCGCCTGCAGGCCGCCCCGAGCAAGGTCACGATGACCTTCTCCGAGGACGTCGGGGTCGGGGCCGGCTTCCTCAAGGTCGTGGACGGCAAGGGCAACACGGTCAGCACCGGCAGCGCCACCTCCAACGGCCGCGACGTCAGCGTGGCGCTGGCGTCCGGGCTCGGCGACGGCAGCTACATCGTCAGCTACCGGATCACCTCGGCCGACTCGCACCCCATCGACGGGGCGTACGCGTTCGTGGTCGGGGACGGGCCGCTGATCGCGGCCACCGGGTCGGTCGTCGGTGGCGGCACCGACGGGTTCGTCAGCGACGTGTTCACCGTCGCGCGCTGGATCTCCTTCGTCGGCATCGTGCTCTTCGGCGGGCTGGCCTTCGTGGTGCTGTGCTGGCCCCGCGGCCGCGTCGACCCCCGGGCCCGCAAGCTGATCTGGTACGGCTGGTGGGGCACCACCGCCGGCGCCGTGCTCGGCCTGATCCTGCAGGGGCCGTACGCGGCCGGCACCGGGATGCTCGACGTGCTCAACACCAGCCTGCTCAAGACGACCCTGGCCACCACGTACGGGCGGATGCTGTGCGGGCGGCTGGTGCTGCTGGCCGCGCTGGCCGTGCTGACCGTCCGGATCCTGCGCGAGCCAGAGCGGACCGCGGAG
Organism: Mycobacteriales bacterium; assembly: GCA_035474175.1. Classification (GTDB taxonomy): domain Bacteria; phylum Actinomycetota; class Actinomycetes; order Mycobacteriales; family CADCTP01; genus CADCTP01. The sequence goes on from DATINN010000662.1 coordinate 6,030, forward strand.
AAGGCCCGGGCCCGGGACGAGGACCTGGCCGCGATCTGCGGCCTGGGCGTGCTCGCGACGTACGGCGGGGTCGGGCACGCGGCCGCC
>DATINN010000663.1:0-5138 GCA_035474175.1 Mycobacteriales bacterium
GTCCTCGCGGCCGGCGGGCCGGGCGGGCCGGGATTTCCGGCCGACGGGCGGGATCTGGGGAAGCCGGTAGCCTCGGTCCCGTGAGCGGCCGGGAGCTGGACGCCGCCGGGATCACCGACCCGGCGCTGCGCGCGTCGTACGAGACCTGCCGCCGGCTCAACGCAGCCCACGGCAAGACCTACTACCTGGCCACCCTGCTGCTGCCCCCGGCCAAGCGGCCGTACGTCCACGCGCTCTACGGCTTCGCCCGCTACGCCGACGAGATCGTCGACGACCTCGCCTCCACGCTGACCGACGCCGAGAAGGCCGACTGGCTGATCGGCTGGGGCTCGCGGTTCCTGGCGGAGGTCGCGGCCGGCGGCTCCGAGCACCCGGTCAGCCGCGCGGTCGTGGACACGGTGCGGCGCTGGGACATCCCGCTGGCCCTCTTCGAGGACTTCCTGACCTCGATGCGGATGGACCTGACCGTCACCGACTACAAGACGTACGAGGACCTGATGGTCTACGTCTGGGGCTCGGCCGCGGTGATCGGGCTGCAGATGGTGCCGGTGCTGGAGCCGACCGTCCCGCGCGAGATCGCCGAGCCGTACGCGGCCGATCTCGGGATCGCCTTCCAGCTGTCCAACTTCATCCGCGACGTCGGCGAGGACCTGCGCCGGGGCCGGGTCTACCTGCCGGCCGAGGACCTGGCCGTGTTCGGGGTGGACCGGGAGCGGCTGGCCCGGGGCGTGGTCGACGGGCCGGTCCGGCGGCTGCTGGCCTTCGAGGTCGCCCGGACCCGGGAGCTCTACCGGGCCGCCGCGCCCGGGGTGCGGCTGCTCGACCCGACCAGCCGCGACTGCCTGCGCACGGCCATCCGCCTCTACGGCGGGATCCTGGACGAGGTCGAGCGGGCCGACTACCAGGTGCTGGACCGGCGGGTGGCGGTCGGCGCCGGGCGGCGGCTGCGGGTGGCCGTGCCCGGGCTGGCCCGGGCGTACGCGGCCCGGCGATGACGCTGTTCGTCCTGGCCCACGGGGGCTGGCACGGCGGCTGGTGCTGGTCCGCGCTGGCGGACGAGCTGGCCGCGCGCGGGCACTCCTCGGTCGCCCCGGACCTGCCGGCGACCGACCCGGCCGCGGGCGCGGTCGACTACGCCGCGGTGCTGACCGGTGCGCTGGGCGGGGCGGCCGACGCCGTGCTCGTCGCGCACTCGCTGGCCGGGTTGTGCGCGCCGCTGGTGCCCGTGCGCCGGGTGGTCTACCTGGCGGCGATGCTGCCGGTGCCGGGCCGGAGCGTGGACGAGCGGGCCCGGGCCGGGGAGCGGATGACGCGGCGCGGGATCGGGCGCGGGCAGACCGTCAACCCGGACGGGTCGACGCAGTGGGATCCGGCCGCCGCGGTCGAGATGCTCTATCCGGACAGCCGGCCCGAGGTGGCCCGGGCGGCGGCGGCCCGGCTCCGGCCGCAGCACTGGACGATCACGTCCGAGGTCAGCCCGGTGACCTCGCTGCCGGCGGACGCGACCTACGTCCGGTGCTCGGACGACAAGATCATCGACGCCGACTGGGTCCGTTCGGCGGTGCCGGATCCCGTCGAGATCCCCGGGGACCACTCGCCGTTCCTGGCCCGGCCGGCGGCGCTGGCCGAGCTGCTGACGGGCCTGGCGAGCGGTCCGCCGGCCGGTCCGTCGAGCGGTTCCCCGGCCGCTCCGTCGAGCGGTTCCCCGGCCGGGCCCGCCGGTTGATCCCGCGGCGGCCGAGCCAGACCCACATCGACAGCGTCAGCGTCACCATCGCGTACCCGAACAGCAGGTCCTCCACCGGCGCGAACGCGATCCGCAGCCCGAGGATCGCGTCCGGGTCGTAGCGAACGATGTCGAAGCCGGTGAAGATCCCGTTGGTGATCAGCTGGAAGAACAGCACGATCGCGTACGCGGTCCAGTAGGTCTTGCGGCGCAGCAGCCAGGTCCGCAGCACGACGGTGTCGACCAGGACCGCGCCGGCCACGCCGGCGAGCGCGAGCTGGGTGTAGGTCACCCCTCGTCCCCGACCGGCCAGCCGCGGACCGCCCGCACGGCCTCGAACGCGAGGATCGCGCAGGTCGGCGTGACCACGAAGAACAGCACCTCGTCCAGCGGCAGGTGGCCGGGCAGCAGGACGCCGGTCATCAGGCGCAGGTCGTAGGTCCAGTGGCCCTGCCGGATCGCGTACAGGTCCCAGGCGGTGAAGACGACCAGGGTCGGGGCGAGGGCCAGCAGCAGGCGGCGCCAGCGGGCGTAGACCCGGGTCCGGAGCACGATCTCCAGCGGTGCGGTCCCGAGCAGGCAGCCGACCAGCACCGCGACGTACGCGAGGTGGCTCACCCGGCGGCACCGGCGTCGGCGGCGGCGCCGGGGTCGACAGGAGCGCCGGGGTCGACAGGGGCACCGGCGTCGGCGGGCGGCGGGGCGGCGGCGTCGGCGGGCGGCGGGGCGGCGGCCAGGCGGGCCTGCAGCGCACGGGCGGCCGCCTCCGGGTCGTCCGCGTCGGTGATCGCGCGGACGACGACGATGCGGCGGGCGCCGGCGGCGAGGACCTCGTCCAGGCGGCCGGCGTCGATCCCGCCGATCGCGAACCAGGGGCGGGTCGCGGTCGCGGCCGCGTACCGGGTCAGGTCCAGGCCGGGGGCGGGCCGGCCCGGCTTGGTCGGGGTCGGCCAGGTCGGGCCGACGCAGAAGTAGTCGACGTCCGGCTCGACCTCGGCCGCGTCGACCTGGGCCCGGTCGTGCGTCGACCGGCCGACCAGCGGGCCCGGCCCGACGATCCGGCGCGCGTACGGGACGGGCAGGTCGTCCTGGCCCAGGTGCAGCACGTCGGCGCCGGCCGACGCGGCCACGTCGGCGCGGTCGTTGACGGCCCAGAGCGCGCCGTGCCGCCGGGCCGCGTCCGCGAACACCTCCAGCAGCGCGAGCTCGGCCCGGGCCTCCAGGCCCTTCTCCCGCAGCTGCACGATGTCGACGCCGCCGCGCAGGGCCGCGTCCAGGAAGTCGGCCAGGTCCCCCTGCCGCGCCCGCGAGTCGGTGCACAGGTAGAGCCGCGCCTCCCCGAGCCGCTCCCGGACCCACGCTCCCTCGGGTCCGGCCGGCGTGGGCTCAGCCACCGGCGACGGCCCGGACGAGTTCGAGGGTGTCGCCGTCGGTGAGGACGACGGCGTCCATCTCGGAGCGGACCAGGGCCTCGCCGTTGCGCTCGACCACGACCGAGCCCGGCCGCAGGCCCAGCTGCTCGATCAGCGCGACCAGGCCGAGCCCGTCGGGCAGGTCCCGCGCTCCCCCGTTGACGGTGACGCGCATCAGAACGCCAGCGCCTGCGCGCGCCGCGTCACCTCGCGGCGGCGGTTCGCGTGCAGCGCGTCGACCGGCGTGCCCGGCAGCGAGTCGTCCGGCGTGTGCAGCCACCGGATCGCGGCCTCGTCGTCGTACCCGCCGTCGTGCAGGACGTTGAGCACCCCCGGCAGCCCCTTGACGATCCCGTCGCCCTCGAGGAACCCGGCCGGGATCCGCAGCACGCCGTCGCGGCGGATCCCCGCCAGCGCGCCGTCGTTGAGGTGCTGGTGGATCTTGGTGACCAGGACGCCGAACCGCTCGGCCACGTCCGGCACCGTCACCCACTCCGGCACCAGCTCGTCCACCGATCCGACCGTCTCGCCGACCTGCCGCGCCGCTTCGTTCACCCGTCCAGCGTGCCACGTCACCAGCGGCCGGACGCCCCGCCCCCCGACGACCGGCCGCCGCCGAACCCGGACGACCGCCGGGACGAGGACGACGAGGACGACCGGCGGGACGACGACGAGCCGAACGACCGGTACGACCGCCGCCGGGTCGGGGTGTAGGACCCGTCGTCGTCACTGCCGCCGCCGTCCGGCCGGGACAGCGAGATCACCCAGCCGACCACCGCGATCCCGGCCAGCAGCAGCACCCACAGCCACACCGCGTCGCCGCCGGAGCCCTGGTCCTGGTCCTGGTCCTCGGTGGTCGGCCGGTCGAGCAGCGGGTCGGCGGCCCGGGTCCCGGGCGCGGCCAGCGGGGTGGTGCTGACGTCGTGGCCGAGCGCGGTCCGGATCCCGTCCAGCCCGGCCAGCACGGCGTCCTCGGTGCGCCCGGCCCGCAGCAGCGGCGTGATCGTGCCGCCGACGATCTCGCTGGCCCGGCCGTCGGGCAGCCGGGTGCGCAGGCCGTCGCCGGTGGCGATCCGCAGCGCCCGGTCGGACAGCGCGATCACCAGCAGCACGCCGTTGTCGGTGCCGGCCTGGCCGACGCCCCAGGCGTTGAACAGCCCGGTCGACCAGTCCTCGATCGAGGCGGCGCCGGTGGTGGGGACGACCGCGACCGCGATCTGGTCCCGCTGCGGGCTGGCCTTCTCGTCCGCGCGGAGCACGGCGGTGATCCGGGCGCAGGTCGCGGCGCTCAGCGCGCCGGCGGTGTCGACGCAGGTCGCCGCGGCCGGGTACGCCGCACTCCCCGCCGGCGCCGTGACCCTCGGCGCCGTCGTGGCCGGCGCCGTGACCGACGCCGGCGCCACCGCCGGAACCACCACCGCCGGGACCACCGCGACCGCCGGCGCCGCTGGGACGGCCGGGACTTCCGCGGCCGGCACCGCCGCGGCCGGGACTGCCGCCGCGCACGCGAGCACGCCCGCCACCGCGGTCACGATCAGAGCGCGCATGCATCCTCCCGATTTGGCCCGTTTCGCCGGTGTGACGGTAGCGGGCACCGGAAGGTTGCGTGCTCAGGCCTCGCGCAGCGGCCGGTCCGGGTCGGCGATCCGGTCGGGGTCGACGACCGCTCCCCCGTCGATCACCCGGCGGGCCTGCCCGATGTCCCGCGGCCGGTCCACGGCCAGGTATCCGGTCAGCCGGCCGTCGGACGACAACCAGGCCGCCCCCCAGCCGCTGCCCGAGGACGGATCGCCCCGCCACACCACCGGCCGGTCGCCGCCCCGCCACCCGACCCACTGCACGTGCCGCCCGAACTGCTCCGACCACACGTACGGGATGGGGTCGTAGACGCCGGGGTGCCCGAGCAGCGTCGCCGCCACCACGGTCGGCGCCCGCAGCGCGTCGTCCCAGTGCTCGGCCCGCACCCGCCGCTGCATCCGCGGCGACCAGCGGGCGGCGCA
>DATINN010000664.1:0-1698 GCA_035474175.1 Mycobacteriales bacterium
GCCGGGCGGGACCGCCGCGGCCCACCACCCCGCCGGCCACCCGTCGGCCCATCTCCCGGCCCGGCCCGCCGCGGTCCATCAGGTCGTCCAGCTGCCGGACTCCGTGGTCGGCTCCCTGCGCTCGCCCACACCGCTGGAGAACCCCTGGCTGGCGGCCGGCGTGCTGACCGCCGGCGCACTGCTCCTCGCGGCCTGGGCCGTGCTGGCGGTACGCCGCCGCCGGGCCGGCCGCCGCTGGTCCCGCCCGCTGCTCACCCGGCTGGCACTCGGCACCGCGGCCGGGATCCTGGTGCTGGCGGGGACGGGGCTCGCGGTCAACAGCTACGCCGGGTACGTCCCGACGGCGGCGGCGCTGGGCAACCTGGTCACCGGGCGCTCGCTGGAGCCGGCCCGGACGGTGTCCTCGGCCCGGCCGGTGGCCGGCGCCGGCCGGTCGCCCCGGCAGCGGTCCGCGGACGCCCGCCGGCAGCTGGCCCGGCTGCCCGGCGTGCCGGTCGCCGCCACCGGCTCCCAGATCGTGCAGCTCCGGATCGGCGACCGGGCGCTGGGCGTGCCGCCGTCGCCGACGTACGTCTACCTGCCGCCCGGCTACACCGACCCGGCCGCCGCCGCCGTCCGCTACCCGGTGGTCTACCTGATCCACGGCTATCCCGGGCAGGCCACCGACTGGCTCGTCGCCGGGCAGGCCCAGCAGGTGACCGACCTGGTCCACCGGGCGGGCCTGAGCGGGCCGATGATCGTGGTGTTCCCGACCGCGAACGGCGGCTGGCTGACCGACTCCGAGTGCCTCGACGCGGTCGGCAGGGGTCCGAAGCAGGAGACGTACCTGACCAAGGTCGTCGTCGCGACCGTCGACGCGACCTTCCGCACCGTCCCGACCCGGGCCGGCCGGGCCGTCGGCGGCATGTCGGCCGGCGGGTTCTGCGCCCTCAACCTCGGCCTCCGGCACCCCGACACGTACTCGGTGATCCTGTCCTCCATGCCCTACGGCGACCCCGGACGCGGCCCGCTGGTCCGCCTCCTCGGCGGCAACCTGGCGCTGTTCCGGGCCAACAGCCCCAGCTGGTACGTCCCGCGGATGCGGTTCACCCGCCCGGTGGCCGTGTTCCTGGACGCCGGCACGGACGACCCCGGCGCGGTCGCCACCGCGCGCACCCTGGCCCGCGACCTGGCCGTCCGGGGCCAGTACGTCGCGCTGCGGCTGGCCCCCGGGCTCGGCCACACCTGGCGGGAGGCCCGGGCCGAGCTGCCGTACTCGCTGATCTTCGCCTCCCAGCACCTGGAGCGGGCCCGGTGACGGGCATCGTGGCCGCGGTCGCCGCCGCCGTCCTCTACGGCTCCAGCAGCGTCGTCCAGGCCGCCGCCACCGCCCGCGGGGTCACCGTGAGCGCCCTGCTGCGCAGCCCCGGCTACCTCGCCGGGCTGGCCGGCGACCTGGCGGCGTGGCTGCTGTCGCTGGTCGCGCTGCGGCACCTGCCGGCGTTCGCGGTGCAGTCGGTGCTGGCCGGGTCCCTCGGCGTGACCGCGGTCCTGGGGTCGGTCGTGCTCGGCGACCGGCTCGGCCGGCGGGCGGCCCTGGCGGTCCCGCTGCTGGTCGCGGCCGCGGGGGTGCTGGCCGCCGCCGGTGGGCGCCAGGCCGCCACGCCCGCCCCGGTCGGGGTCACCGCGGGCCTGCTGGCCGGCGCCGGCGTGCTGGCC
>DATINN010000665.1:0-3080 GCA_035474175.1 Mycobacteriales bacterium
GAGAAGAAGGTCGTCAAGGACGCGCTGACCATCGACACCGACGGCGAGCTCACCGCCGAGGACGAGCCCCGGCTCTTCGAGCACTACGGCCTGCTCTACCAGCCCGGCGCCACCGGCGAACGCCGCCTCGGCCGCCGCTGATCCCCCTCCACCCGACCCCGCGACCCACTCCCCCGCCCGCGTCAGCCGGCGGTGAGGCGGTTGATCTCGGAGAGGAGGTTGGCTACCTGGCCGACGACGGTGAAGGTGGTGCGGGCGTAGAGCTCGGCGGCGGGGCCCTTGGTGTGCTTCCAGTCCTCGGCGACGGCGCGGCGGACCGCGTCGGCCAGGGACCGGGCCAGCTCGGCGCGGTCGTCGGTCTCGGGGACGAGCACGCCGACCTCGGGGGTGACGAAGTCGCGCGGACCGCCGGAGTCGGCGCCGATCACCGGCGTCCCGCAGGCCATGCACTCGATGAACACCAGCCCGAACGGCTCCCGGTACGACGGGAAGCAGCCGACGTCGGCGCAGTTGAACAGCACCGCCAGCTCGTCCTGGGCCCGCGGCCCGAGGAAGTAGGTCCGGCGCAGGCCCAGTGACGCGGCCAGGTCCTGCAGCTGCGCCTGGGCCTCGACCGGACCGGACCCGATCACCAGGGTGAGGATCCGCGTCTCGTCGGCCTCGTAGGAGGCCGCGGCCCGCAGCAGCGCGTCCAGCCGCTTCCAGTCCGCGAACTTCCCGCAGAACGCGACCACCGCGTCGAACCCGTCCGCGGGTGCGACCGGTTCCGGCGCCCCCGACACCGGCTGGGTCGAGAACCCGGCCAGCACCCCGGCCCGGTCGATCGCCGGCTCCGGCAGCAGCCGGAACACGTCCTGGTTGTAGCCGTTGTGCGAGAGCACCACCCGGTCCCGCGGGAACTCCGGGAACACGTCCAGGAACGCCTCGATCTGCTCGGCCGAGATCGACGCGACCACGTCGACCCCGTGCTCCGGATCGGCGAAGTCGAAGATCTTCTCGCTCTTCATGTACGGCAGGAACCGCGGCGGGAACTCGGCCGGATCGTCGCCGCTGCGCTCGTGGTTGTACATCTTCAGCTCGGTGCCGTGCACGAAGCACAGCAGCGGGACCCGCGGCTTGCCGGCCGCGACCCGGCGCCGGTTCACGTCCCGCAGCACGACCGTGTTCATGAAGCCGTGGTGCGCGATCAGCAGCTCGAACCGCCCGTCCGAGCCGGCCTCGATCTCCTCCATCCAGGCCGCGACCTCGTTGGTCAGCCGCTCCCGGTAGGCGGTGACCTCGGCCTCGCTCATGCTGTGCCAGCGGTAGGAGCTGGTCGGCGACACCGACTCGGCGATCGGGATGTCGTGGTCGAGCTCGAAGACGCGGACGTCCTCCGCGCGGAAGCGCTGCACCTTCGACGGGTACATCGAGTAGTCGTGCCACCCGGGCAGCGCGTTGTACGCGTGGTGGTGCGCCTCGTGCAGGATCCCCGACCCGGGCGCGAACTCGCCGTCCCGCTGCCAGTTGTTGGTGCCGAGCTGAAAGATCAGCCGGTCGCCCATCCGCGTGTCCCCTCGCCGCCGCCTCGCGTACGGCGGACAGGAAAGCACGCCGGGCCGGACCGGGACACACCGGTAGCCTCGGGTCCGTGCCGGTCCACCACCTCGACCGGGCCGAGGCCCGGCGCATCGCCGTCCGGGCCCAGCTGCTCGACTCCCCGCGCCCGACCGACCTGCTCGCGGTCGTGCACCGGCTGACGCTGGTGCAGATCGACCCGACCGCGGCGATCGCGCCGAGCGCGGACCTGGTGCTGTGGAGCCGGCTCGGTTCCTCGTACCGGCCGGAGCACCTGCAGGCCGCGCTGGAACGGGACCGGACGCTGTTCGAGCACAACGCGATGGTCCGGCCGATGAGCGACCTGGAGCTCTACCTGGCCGGCGCCGCGGACCGGCCCAGCCGGGCCAAGGTCAAGGACTGGCTGCGGGTCAACGACCCGTTCCGGCGCGACGTCCTGGCCCTGCTGGGCGAGAAGGGCCCGCTGCTGTCCCGCGACATCCCCGACACCAGCGTGCAGCCGTGGCCGTCGACCGGCTGGACCGACAACCGCAACGTGACCCAGATGCTGGAGATCCTGATGTGGCGGGGCGAGGTCGCGATCGCCGGCCGGGTCGGGCGGCAGCGCCGCTGGGACCTGCCCGGCCGCGTCTACCCGGCCGTGCCGGAGGTGTCGGTCGAGGAGTCGGAGCGGCGCCGGAACGAGCGCCGGCTGGGCGCGCTCGGCATCGCCCGCCCCCGCGGCCCGGTCATGCCGGCCGAGCCCGTGGACGTCGGCGCGGCCGGCGAGCCCGCGGTCGTCGAGGGCGTGCCCGGGGAGTGGCGGGTCGACCCGGCCCAGCTCGGCCGGCCGTTCACCGGCCGGACGGCGCTGCTGTCGCCGTTCGACCGGCTGGTGCACGACCGGGACCGGGTCCGGGACCTGTTCGACTTCGAGTACACGCTGGAGATGTACAAGCCGGCGGCCAAGCGGCGCTGGGGTTACTTCGCGCTGCCGGTGCTGCACGAGGACCGGCTGGTGGGCAAGGTGGACGCGACCGCGGACCGCAAGCGCGGGGTGCTCGAGGTGCGGGCGATCCACCAGGACGTGCGGTTCACGAAGGCGATGACGGCGGCGGTCGACCGGGAGCTGGCCGACCTCGCGTCCTGGCTGGGCCTGACCAGGTCGTGAACCTGTCCGGTCAGGGTGGGAGCCTGTCCGGTCAGCCTGTTCGGTCAGGCGGGAACCTGTCCGGTCAGGTGGTGAGACCGGGCGCGAAGCCGCCGGTCGCGATCGGGCCCCACCGCCGGATGTCGACCCGGATCAGGGACTTGTCCTGCCGGACCATCGCCGCCCGGTAGTCGTCCCAGTCCGGGTGCTCGCCGGAGATGCAGCGGTAGTAGTCGACCAGGCCGTCGAGGGCGTCGGGCATGTCCAGCACCTCGGCCGTCCCGTCGACCTGGACCCAGGGCCCGTCCCAGTCGTCGGACAGCACGCACAGCGACACCCGCGGGTCCCGGCGGGCGTTGACGGTCTTGGCCCGGCCCGGGTACGTCGAGACGAC
>DATINN010000666.1:0-7100 GCA_035474175.1 Mycobacteriales bacterium
CGGCGCGGACCGGCTCGGACACGGCGTCCGTATCGTCGACGACATCGACGGGGACAATGCGCTCGGCCGGCTCGCCGCCTATGTGCGGGACATGCGCATCCCGCTGGAGCTCTGCCCGTCCTCCAACGTGCAGACCGGCGCGGCCAAGTCGATCGCCACCCACCCGATCGGGCTGCTGGGCCGGCTGCGCTTCCGGGTCACGGTCAACACCGACAACCGGCTGATGAGCGACTGCACCATGTCCTCGGAGATGCAGGCGCTGGTCGACGCCTTCGGCTACGGCTGGGCCGAGCTGCAGTGGCTCACCGTCAACGCGATGAAGTCGTCGTTCCTGCCCTTCGACGAGCGCCTCGCCCTCATCAACGAGGTCATCAAGCCCGGGTACGCCGAGCTGATGCCGTGACCCCGCCGGCGGCAGTGGCTTGACGTTGACGCGGCGGCAGCTTCTACCGTTCTCGGGGTGAGCTGGTCGATCGCCGAGGTGGCGCGGATGTCCGGGGTGACGAGCCGGACGCTGCGCCACTACGACGCGGTCGGCCTGCTGCCGCCGGCCTTCGTCGGCGCCGACGGGCGCCGGCACTACGGGCGGGCGGAGCTGCTGCGGCTGCAGCGGATCCTGCTGCTGCGGGAGCTCGGCGTCGGGCTGCCCGCGATCGCCGAGGCGCTCGCGGGCGCCGGGGACGACGGCGTGCTGCGCCGGCACCGGGAGCAGCTGCGGGCCGAGCGGGACCGGATCGACCGTCTGATCAGGACGGTCGAGCGGACGATCGAGGAAGGTGAGGAGATGACGGCGGAGGACATGTTCCAGGGTTTCGCGCACCATCCGTACGAGGCCGAGGCGCGGGAACGCTACGGCGACGAGGCGGTGGACGACTCCTGGCGCCGGATCCGGGAGCTGACCGGCGAGGACGCGGAGCTGGCCCGGACGGGTTTCCAGCGGGTCCACAGTGGACTGGCGCCGTTGCTGGCGGCGGGCGTCCCGGTCGGGGACCCGCGGGTGCAGGAGCTGGTCGCGCTGCACCACCGGGTGGTCAGCCTGTTCTGGGAGCCGAGCCCGGAGGCGTACGAGAACCTGGGCGCGATGTACGTCGAGGACGAGCGGTTCCAGCGCTCGATCGGCGGGCCGGAGCTGGCCCGCTACCTGCGCGACGCCATGGCCGTGCACGCGGCGACGCTGCGCTGAGCGCGTAACGGTGACACCGGCACCGCGGACCGGTGGCACCGTAGGACCATGGCCCGCTACGACCAGATCGCCGACTGGTACGAGACCGAGTTCCTCCCGGGTCTGCGGGACGACCCGCTGGAGTACGAGCGGCTGGTGACCGAGCTGCTCGGCCCGGGAGAGGGGCCGCTGCTGGAGGTCGGCTGCGGCACCGGCGCGCACTCCGACCGGTTCCGCCGGCTCGGCTGGACGCCGGTCGGCGTCGACCTGTCGGCGAGGATGCTGGCGTACGGGAAGAGCAGGCTGCCGGCCGCCCGCGGCGACGCCGAGCGGATGCCGATCCCACTTCCCGCTGCCGCAGCTGCTGGGCATGGTGCTGGCCGCCGGCCTGACGCTGGAGGGGTTCGGCGAGGGCGGGAAGCCGACCCCGACGGTGCTCGCCTTCAGGGCGCGCAAGTCACAGTGACGGCTCGTCCGGGGCGGACAGGCTGAGCACCGTCCCGGCCACCGCCGGCGACGCGGTGATCTTGGCCTCCAGCGCCCGCAGCCGGACCGCGACGTGCGACTCGGTGTCGTCGCCGGTGAGGTCGACGTCCCCGATCACCGAGATCAGCCGGGGGCCGACCACCTCCAGCCGCAGGTACGTCACCCGGGCCACCTCAGGCTGGGCCAGCAGGGCCTGGATCGCCGCCTCCCGGATCCGCGGCTCCGCCTCCTGCCCGACCAGGAACCGCCGGTTGCGGTTGATCAGGACCACCGCGAACACCCCGAGCAGCAGCCCGACCAGGATCGAGCCGACCGCGTCCGGGGTCGGCGAGCCGGTCAGCTGGTGCAGCCCGAGCCCGGTGGCCGCGATGACCAGGCCGAGCAGGGCGGCGGCGTCCTCGGCGAAGACCGCCCGCAACGTCGGGTCGGAGGTCGCCAGCACGTGCTCGATCAGGTCGCGGTCGAGCGCGGCCGCCTCCGGCCGGGCCTGCCGGATCGACTGCAGGAACGACGTGCCCTCCAGCAGGAACGACAGCGCCAGCACGACGTAGCCGACCAGGTAGTTGCTGGCCGGCTCGGGCGAGATCAGCTCCTGGACGCCGTGCGTCACCGACACCGCCGCGCCGGCGATGAACAGGCCCAGCGCCGCGAACAGCGACCAGACGTACGCCTCCCGGCCGTGGCCGAACGGGTGCTGCGGGTCGGCCGGCCGGGTCGAGCGGCGCTGCGCGATGAGCAGGAAGACCTCGTTGCCGGCGTCGGCCCAGGAGTGCGCGGCCTCGGCCAGCAGCGAGGCCGAGCCGGTGATGACGGCGGCGACCGACTTCGCGACCGCGATGAGCAGGTTGGCGGCGAACGCGACGACCACGGTCACGAAGCTCTCGGAGCCCTCCGGCCCCCCGCCGGCCGCGCCGCCGAGCAGGTCGGTGTGCGGCATCGGCCGGGTCGCGGGCATGTGATCGAGCGTAGATCCAGGCGCCCTAGAACACCGGCTGGAAGCCGCAGCGCAGCCGCAGCGTGAGCGTCACCACCGTCCCGGTCCGGTCCCGGACCGGCAGCAGCAGGTAGCGGCTGGTGTCGTCGTGGGCCAGCCGGGTCGCGACCACCCGGGGGTCGGCGCCCGGCCGCGGCGTCATCCCGTACGTCCGGGTGCCGGCGCGGACGGTGCGGGTCTCGACCCGGGCGTCGACGAACAGCCCGTCCCGGGTGACCAGCCGGTCGACCCCGGCCGCCCACTGGGAGCGGGTCAGCTGCCGGTTGGGGTCGGTGCCGTTGACGGCGGCGTCGATCGCGGCGAACAGCCGCCGGTCCGGCGCCCGCACCGGCCCGCCCGGCGTCTGCGGGCCGCCGCACAGCCGCTGGATGAGCACCCCGTTGACGGCCGCGGCCGACAGCGGCTGGGCCCCCTCCACCGGCGGGCCGAAGGCCAGCGACTCGGTGATCCCGGGCGCGGTCGCGTACACGTACGGGACGGTGGCGGGCCCGACGCAGCTGGGCGCGGCCACGAACCGGCCGATCGGCTCGGCCGTGACCGCGTCCGGCCGGCTGTCGGCGACGATCCGCAGCCGCCCCGGGTCGTCGGCCCCGCCCAGCCGGGTGGCGGCCAGGCTGATCAGCAGGACCAGGTACGCGAGCAGCCCGGCCAGGAACGCCTCGGTCCGGGACCACGGCCGTGCCCGCGAAGGTTCCACCCGGTGTCCTGTCGCTGACGATGGGTGACCCCAGCGTCCCCCGCGTACCGGCATCCGGGCAAGCTACAGTCCTGGGCTCGACAACCAGGGAGGGCGGGTACGGCGTGGGGGGCGTGGTGGCGGCCGGGCACCCGGTCACCGCACGGGTCGGCGCCGACGTGCTGCGGGCCGGCGGCAACGCGGTGGACGCGGCCGTCGCGGCCGTGCTGGCCTCGTGCGTGGTCGAACCGATGATGACCGGCCTGGCCGGCGGCGGCTACCTGATGGTCGAGCCGCCACAGGGCGAGCCGATCCTGCTCGACTTCTTCGTGACCGCGCCCGGGATCGGGGCCGACCCGGCCGACCGCGGCCCGCTGTTGCACGTCGAGGTGTCCTTCGGCGACGCGATCCAGGTCTTCGGCGCCGGCGCCGCCTCCTGCGGGGTGTACGGGCTGCCGGCCGGGGTCGCGGCCGCCGCCGACCGCTTCGGCACCGTGCCGCTGGCCGAGCTGGCGGCGCCGGCGGTCGCGCTGGCCCGGGACGGCGCCGAGGTGACCGAGATGCAGGCGTCGATGTTCGCGCTGATGTCGCCGATCCTGGCCACCGGCACCACGACGTACCTGGACGGCGGGACGCCGCCGGCGGCCGGCACCGTGCTGCGCGACCCGGAGCTGGCCGACGCGCTGGAGCTGCTCGGGTCCGAGGGCCCGGCGCCGTTCTACACCGGCCGGATCGCGACGGCCGTGTCGGCGGCGATGCTGGCCTCGGGCGGGCTGATCACCCCGGCCGACCTGGCCGGGTACGAGGTGATCGAGCGGGAGCCGGTCCGGGTGGCGTACCGGGGCCGGGAGGTGGTGACCAACCCGCCGCCGAGCGCCGGCGGCATCCTGCTGGCGTACGCGCTGGCGCTGCTGGACCGCTCGCCCGGGCCGCCCGACGCGCTCGCGCTGGTCCGGGCCATGGAGGCGATCCAGGACGCCCGCGACACCGACTTCTTCGAAGGGCTGCCCGACCCGGGCTTCGCCCGCAGCTTCCTGTCCAGCCGGGTCGGCTCGACCACGCACATCTCGGTGCTGGACCGGGACGGCTGGGCCGCCTCGGTCACCACCTCCAACGGCGAGGGCTCGGGCGTGCTGGTGCCCGGCACCGGCCTGCACCTGAACAACATGCTGGGGGAGCAGGACCTGGCCCCGCTGGGGTTCTTCGCGCAGCCGCCGGGCAGCCGGCTGCCCTCGGCGATGGCGCCGACCCTGGTCCGGCGGGACGGGGAGCTGGAGCTGGTGCTCGGCTCGGCCGGGTCCAACCGGATCCGCTCGGCCCTGCTGCAGGTGATCGTCAACATGCTCGACCTGGGGCTGCCGGTGCAGGCGGCGGTGGACGCGCCCCGGCTGCACGCCGAGGACGGGCTGGTCTCGGTCGAGCCCGGGATCGACACGGCCACGCTGAGCGCGGCCGGCCACCGGATCGGCCGGTTCCGGACCCGCAACACCTACTTCGGCGGCGTGCAGGCGGTGGCCCGGACCGGGCCGGTGCTGGCCGGCGGCGGTGACCCGCGCCGCGGCGGCACGGTCGCCGAATAGGGTTGACCGTGGCGGGACGCTGACCGCATGGACGCGTTGCGCACCGAGCGGCTGATCCTGCGGCCGTTCCGCGGCAAGGACCTCCCGGCGTACGCCGCGCTCAACGCCCACCCGCAGGTGGCGGAGGCGCTCGGCGGCCCGCTGAGCCGGGAGGACTCCGACGACATCGCGCTGTGGGCCAACGAGCGCTGGGGCGTCGACGGCTTCGGGCTGGTCGCGATCGAGCGGGCCGCGGACGGCGCGTTCCTCGGCATGTGCGGGCTGCACCACCTGCGCGACCGGCCGGACGACGTCGAGATCGGCTGGCGGCTGGACCCGGCGCACTGGGGGCAGGGTTACGCGACCGAGGCCGGCCGGGCCTGGCTGGCGTACGGGTTCGAGACGGTCGGGCTGGAGCGGATCATCTCGGTCACCGACCCGCCCAACGTGCGCAGCCTGGCCGTCATGCGCCGGCTCGGGCTGACGTTCCTGGAGAACGACCGCATCCAGGACAACGGCACCTGGTTCGACGCCGTCGTCTACGCGATGACCCGTGCGGAGTGGAAGGCCCGCTCAGACTGAGGCGCGGCGCCGCCGGCTGGCCCGGAACGCGGCCCGCCGGCCCTGCTCGGCCGCCGACCCCTCCAGCGCGGCCAGGTCGACGACCTTGGTCGCGGCCGTGCGCAGCCGGTCCGACAGCGCGTCCGCGCCCGGGCTGAGCACGGTCAGCGGCCCGCGCTCGGCCAGCCCGGCGAAGATCCAGTCGTTGCTCAGCAGCACGAACTGCAGCGCGCCGGTCAGCTCGGCCGCCGCGTCCAGCAGCACGTGGTCGGCCAGGTCGCTGCCGTCGGCGACCGGCCGGGCCCGGGCCGCGAACTCCTCCAGGTGCGGCCGGCCGCGCCGGACCGCGCCCTCCTGGCCGGCCAGCGCGACCACGTCGGCCTGCCGGGCCAGCGCGACGACCATCGCCATCCGGTCCCGCCAGCGCACCGGGTCGGCGCGCAGGTTGTCCAGGTCGACCAGCAGCACCCGGCTGCCGGCGCCGGCGACCCAGACGCTCTCCCGTTGCAGCCAGGCCAGCACGGCGGTCGCCACCGGCTGCCGCCGGCCGCCGGTCGTGCCCGCGGCCGGCGGCGGCGTGTCGGGCAGGTCGGCGAGCCGGACCCACTCGTACTCGTCCCACTCGCTCGGACCGCCACCGAGACCCATGCGCGGGACCTTACTGGCCCGTGCGGCCGTCGATGCGCTCGCGCAGCAGGTCCAGGTGCCCCGCGTGCCGGGCCGTCTCCTGGATCAGGTGCGCGTACGCGAAGCGCAGCGTGAAGTCCATGCCCGGCGCGGTCGCCGTGTCGTCCAGCGCGAAGGCCGCGACCGACTCCTCCGACCGCGCGCACTCGGCCCGGTAGGCCGCGACCAGGCCGGCGACCGTGTCCTGCTCGGTCAGCGCGAACGCGCCGTGCCGGTCGTCCTCGGGCCACGGGAGCGGGAGGTCGAGGCCGGCGAAGTCGAGGGAGAACCAGAACCGCTCGACCCCGGTGAGGTGCTTCACCAGCCCGCCCGGGGTCAGCGTCGAGGGCGGCACCGGCGCCGAGCGGGCCTGCTCCTCGGTCAGCCCCTCCAGCTTGCGCACCACGGCGCCGCGGACGAAGTCGAGCATGCCGGTCAGGATCTCGCGCTCGCTGCCCTGCCGCGGCGGCGGTGTCCGGTCTCCGATCATCGGGGGAGGGTAGCGTCGAAAGCATGGCTGCTCCGTTCACCGGCATCGGGGTCGCGCTCGTGACCCTCTTCGACGACACCCGGGCGGTCGACGCCGCGGCCACGGCCGACCTGGCCGCCCGGCTGGTCGACGACGGGGTGGCCGCGGTCCTGGTGGCCGGCTCCACCGGCGAGGCCCACACCCTGACCGACGACGAGCGGCGCGAGCTGCTGGACGCGGTCCGGGCCCGGCTGGACGGGGTGCCGGTGCTGGCCGGCACCGGCGGCAGCTGGGCCGGCGAGGCCGTCCGGCGGACGGTCGCGGCCCGCGACGGCGGCGCCGACGCCGCGCTGGTGCTGTCGCCGCCGCGGGTGGCCGACCCCCGGGCCTACTACCGCGAGGTCGCCGCGGCGACCGGCGACCTGCCGCTGCTGGCGTACCACTACCCGGGGGTGTCGGCACCCGGCCTGGACCGAGGACGCCGGCCACGCGCTGACCGGACCGGTCGAGGTGCGCGGCGCCAGGGC
>DATINN010000667.1:0-2240 GCA_035474175.1 Mycobacteriales bacterium
GTGCACGCCGGTGCTGTCGTCGGTGCCAGTGTGCCGGGCGTGCGTTTCGCCCTCGGCCACCCGGCCCCGGGCCTCGGCCTCGCGCCGCGCCGTCGCCGCCGCGACGGCCTTCGCCGCAGCCGCCTTGGCCTGGGTGGTCTCGCCCTCGGCGACCCGGCCCCGGGCCTCGGCCTCGTGGCTCACCGACGCCGGCGCCACCGTCGGCCCGGACGAGCTCGCCTGCGCCACCCCGACCCCGGCCCCGCCGAGCACCGCCGCCGCGCCGGCCGCCACTGCCCACGTCTTCACGAATCGCATCTCTCTGTCCTCCTGCTTCGCATGTCCTGCTGACAGGAAGGACTCTCGTCCCGCGGGGGACAACGCCGCCCCAGCCGCACCTCAAGGGACCGATAAACCTCGGGCGCCCGCGACCTGGCAGGCTGCCTGGCGTGAGCTGTGACTTCTGCCGGATCGTGGCCGGCACCGCACCGGCCAGCAAGGTCTTCGCCGACGACACCGCCGTCGTGTTCCTCGACATCGCCCCGATGACCCCGGGCCACCTGCTGGTCGTCCCGCGCACCCACGTCGAGAGCCTGGCTGACCTCGACCCGGCGACCGGCGCCCAGCTGTGGCGGATCGGGCAGCGGATGGCCGCGGCCCTGCGCCGGTCGGAGGTCCGCTGCGAGGGCGTCAACTTCTTCCTGGCCGACGGGGCGGCGGCGTTCCAGGAGGTGCCGCACCTGCACCTGCACGTGATCCCGCGGTTCCGCGGCGACGGGGTGAAGCTCGGCTACAAGCCCGGCCGCCCGTCCCGCCAGGACCTCGACGCCACCGCCGCCGACCTGCGCACGGCGGCCGAGCGCACCGCGCTGCCGTGAGGACAGCCCGCCGTGGAAACGGCGGGCTCAGTTCCAGGGCGCCAGCGCCGGCGGCTCGCCCAGCTCGGCCCGGACGGCCGAGGTCCGGCCCAGCAGCCACCCGACCAGGGCCCAGGACGGCCCCACCACGCGTACGGGCGGGGTGGCCGCGGCCCGGACCGCCGCGGCCCGGACCGAGCGGGCCGTGCCCACCGGCGTCGGCCCGGCCGCGCCGACCAGCCAGCGCTGCCCGGAGTCGGTGTTGATGACCTCGACGGCCACCCCGGCCGGCAGCCGCGGCCCGATCCGCTCCGGGTCCAGCAGGGAGGGCAGCAGCGGGGCGACGAAGGACGCCGGCCAGTCGCCCGGCCCGTAGCCGTCGGCGAGGTCGACGCGGTGGATCTCGACCTCGCGCCAGCGGGCCCCGATCATCCGCAGCGCCGGCACCGGTCCGGTCCGGGTCACCGCGTCCCGGTGCCAGGCGGCGTCGCCGAGCGCGGACCAGGTCTCGTCCAGCCGCCGGGCCGAGGCGGCGACGTCGTCCAGCAGCGCCGCCGGCGACCGGTCGGCCCCGGCCCGGATGTCGGAGTCGCGGGCGTCCTCGCCGTCGTACATCGGGATCCGCTCGCCGCGGGCCGCGCCGGCCAGCGTGCGGGTGATCGCGTCGGCGTTGCGGGCGAGGTGGCTGAGCACGTGCCCCCGGGTCCAGCCGGGCAGCAGCGATGGCTGCCGGGCCCAGCCGTCGGTCAGCGGCCGATCCCGCAGCGTCTTCAGCAACACCTCGGTCGACCAGCGCACCTCGTCCAGCCGCCGGGCCACGTCGTCGGAGGCCACCATCTCATCCTGCCAGCGTTCGTCGGATTTCGCGGTGCACCCCGGCACCCCTCGGGCCGGGGCGCACCGCCGTGGGGTCAGCCGCTGACGGTCAGCGTGCCGATGCCGGTCATGTTGGCGTGCACGGAACAGCTGAACTTGTACTTCCCCGGCTCCGTCGGAGCGGTGAACGTCGCGCTCTCCCCCTGCTTGAGCAGCGGGGTGGTGAACTTGCCGTCGTCGGAGATCGCGTCGTGCGCGGCCGCGTCCTGGTTGGTGACCGTGATGGTGGCGCCGGGGGCGACGGTGATCGGGTCGCCGAAGGCGAAGTTCTGGATCGTGATGGTGCCCGAGGACTGGCCCGCGCCGCCGCCGCTGCCTTCGCCCCCGGCGGGCGCGCTGGTCGTGGGGGCCGCCGCGCTGGTCGTGGCGGCGGCGCCGGGCGCCGCCGACCCGGAGTTGTCGTCGCCCGAGGAGCAGGCGGCGACGGCCATCGCGACGGCGGCCGCGGCCGCGGCGAGCCGGAGTAGTCGGATCATGCTCCCGATTACGGGGTGTTCACCGCTCCGGTTCACTGAACCGAGCGCCCGG
>DATINN010000668.1:0-12305 GCA_035474175.1 Mycobacteriales bacterium
GGGGGCGGCGTCGGCGGAACCCGCGCCGGCGACGGCGATCGCCACGGGCAGGACCAGCGCGGCGGCGAGGGCCACCGCGCCGGCGCGTCGCCGCGACCGCGGTGGGCGCCGAAGGAAGGAGGACATGCGGCTCTCCTGATCGAGAGGGGGGCGGGGGCAAGCCCCGGCAGGCACCCGGGAAGGGCAGCTGCCGTCGCCGCACGGCCGGTCCGGGAGCTCCTGTGAGCGCTCCCAACGTGTGTCAAATGTAGCGGCTTCCCGCTCCGGTGAGAAGACCGGCGCGAGGTTTCCGCTGACCGCGTCAGCGCGCGACGCGCATCGGGTCAGGTACGTGCCCCGGGGCACGGGTGCCCCGGGGCGCGCATGCCCCGCCCGCCGGCCGAGGCGGCGGCCCGGCCGGGCGGGCGGGGTGTTCGGGCGGCCTAGGGCTCGGTGCCCCAGACCCGCGCGCCGTCGAGGTACGCGGTGACCTTCGGAGCGTCGCCGTACGTCGCGGCGGTGCCGAAGCTGTAGTCGTCGGTCTGCGTGAAGGAGGACCAGTCGGTCTTGTTCAGCCGGCTCTGGATCTCCCCGGAGGACGCGGCCGGCGCCAGCGTCCCGCCGGTGAAGCTGACCTCGAGGTAGGCGTTGGCCCCCGGCCGGGCGGTCGCGAGCCGCACCACCCGCGAGCTCACCGCGGCGCAGCCGATCTGCGCGTAGTCGCACCAGGTCGAGTACGTCGTCGCCGTGCCCTCGGAGGTGAACCAGTACCGCAGGGTGACGCGGTTGAGCGCGAGCGCCGCGGTGCCGGTGTTGGTCACCGCCAGCCCGGGCTGGAGCTGCTGGGTCGCGGCCGCGGTGTTGTTGCTCTTGTACTGGACCTTCACCGCGCCCGCCGGCACCGGCGGGGTGGTCACGGGCGGGGTGGTCACGGGCGGGGGCGGCGGCGTGGTCACCGGGGGCGCCGGCGAGGTCGTCACCGGCGGCGCGCCCGGCCCGTCCAGCGCGAACTTGATCGTGCGCAGGTTGCCGTCCTTGACCGTGTTCACGGTCGTCCAGTCGTCGTTGAGGATCCCGCCGGTGTCACCGGAGTTCGGGTTCCAGGACCAGAACGTCCAGCTGAAGGAGTTGGTCCCGGTGCCGAGGTAGGACACCAGCGCGGTCAGCCACTGCTGGTCGGAGGTGGTGGCCAGCCGGGTGCCGAACTCGCCCAGCATGACCGGCGCCAGGTTCTGCTTGCGCAGGTAGCCCCAGTGCGCGTCCCAGACGCCGGGCAGGTTGGCCGGGTAGTCCGGGGCGCTGAACCAGGTCTGCGGGAAGATCGAGGCCGGGTAGTCGTGCGGCGAGTAGACGAGCCGGTTGGCCACGTTCAGCCGGACCGGGAACTGGCCGGCCGCGGACAGGTTGCCGCCCCACCAGGTCGAGTCGGCGCCGACCTTCTCCACGCCCTCGACGAAGATCAACCAGTTGGGGTCGGCGGCGAGGATCGCGTTGCCGGCGCGTTCGGCGGCCAGCCGCCAGTCCACGGCGGTGTCGCCGCAGCCCCAGCAGGCAGCGCCGTGCGGCTCGTTGTGCAGGTCGCCGCCGACCACCGTGGGGTTGTTGGCGTAGTGGCGGGCGAGCATGACCCAGTCGGAGATCCACCGGGACTCCGGGTAGGCCGCGGTGTACCAGAGCTCGGACTGGGCGCCGGAGTCCGGCCGGTGTCGGTCCAGGATGATCCGCAGCCCGATGCTGCCGGAGTAGGCCACGATCTTGTCCATGACCTGCAGCGGCGTCAGGCCGGCGAGGTCGGCGTTCTTCCCGTTGTCGAACGCGATGCCGTTCGGCGTGGAGCCGGGGTCGAACATCTGCGAGGAGTACGGCAGCCGGATCGTGTTGTAGCCGGTCGCCTTGATCTGGTCCAGCATCGACCTGTAGTCGCGGGTCCAGAGCCCGTGCGGCACGTAGTTCGCCGTCTCGAACCCGAACCAGTTGACCCCGGCGATGCGCAGCGGCTGGTTGGCCGCGTCGACGATCGTGGTGCCGCTGGTGTGCCAGTAGCCGGCACCGGCCGCCTCGGCCCGGCCCGCGCCGCCCAGCGGCGCGACCGTGAGCCCGACCGCGACCAGCAGCGACGCCGTCAGCGCCAGCAACGCGCGGACCAGGCGGCGGTGGACCGCTGGCTTTGGGAGCGCTCCCATGACAGAACGAGTCACTTCTCCTCCTTGCTGAGGAATCGTCAGTACTCGCCGTGTGGGACCGCCGCGCCCGATCCGGCTGCCGAAAGAACGGGACTGCTACGGCATGTGGGTCTGCCGAGCGCCCAGCTTCGCTGCGCCGAGCGGCCCATGTCAAGCATTTCACACATCCGGGCCACCGCTCCGTCACCCGACCGCGGCACCGCCGGCCGCGTCCTCACCCGGTCGCGGCCCCGGCCCGGTCGAGGTTGCGCGCGGTCTGGACCAGGAACACGTGGCTGTACGCCTGCGGGATGTTGCCCAGCAGCTGCCGGGTCCGCGGGTCGTACTCCTCCGACAGCAGGCCGACGTCGTTGCGCAGTCCCAGCAGGCGTTCGAAGACCTGGCCGGCCTCGTCCCGGCGGCCGATCAGGGCGAGGGCGTCGGCGTACCAGAACGAGCAGGCCAGGAACGCGCCCTCGCCGCCGGGCAGCGCGTCCACGCCGCCGTCCGCGGACGGGTCGTAGCGGAGCAGGAAGCCGTCGCGCAGCAGCTCCCGGCCGACGGCGGCCACGGTGCCGGCGACCCGCGGATCGTCCGGCGGCAGGAAGCCCACCTGCGGGATCAGCAGCAGCGCGGCGTCCAGGCCGCGGGAGCCGTAGAACTGGGTGAACGTGTTCCGGTCGGCGTCGTAGCCGCGGTCGCAGACCTCCGCGTGGATCTTGTCCCGGAGCGCTCGCCACCGCTGCACCGGCCCGTCCAGGCCGGTGCGCTCGACGGCGCGGACCGCCCGGTCGAAGCCGGCCCAGGCCATCACCTTGGAGTGGACGAACGGCCGGGGTTCGCCGCGGATCTCCCACAGCCCGGTGTCCGGGTCGGACCAGTGGCCCTCCAGGAAGTCCAGCAGGGCGGTCTGCAGGTCCCAGGCGTCCTCCTCCACGCCCAGCGGCGACGTGCGGGCCCGGTGCAGGGTGTCGAGGACCTCGCCCCAGACGTCGAGCTGGAACTGCTCGGCCGCGGCGTTGCCGACCCGGACCGGCGCCGACCCCTGGTATCCGGGCAGCCAGGGCACCGTCCACTCCGTCAGCCGGCGCCGGCCGGTCAGGCTGTAGACGATCTGCAGGTCGGCCGGATCTCCCGCGACCGCCCGCAGCAGCCACTCGCGCCACGCCCTGGCCTCGGTCACGTAGCCGGCGTCGAGGAGGGTCTGCAGCGTGTAGCCGGCATCGCGCAGCCAGCAGTAGCGGTAGTCCCAGTTGCGCGGCCCGCCGAGCTGCTCGGGCAGGCTGGTCGTGGCCGCGGCCACGATCCCGCCGGTCGGCGCGTACGTCAGCGCCTTGAGGGTGATGAGGCTGCGCAGGACCGGCTCCCGCCACCGCCGCGGCAGCTGCGCCCGCGCGGCCCACGAGGTCCAGAACCGGGTCGTCTCCCGCAGCGCGCGCTCGGCGTCGACCGGCTCGGGCACGGCGGCGTACGACGGGTGCCAGCTGAGGACGAACGCGACGCTGTCCCCGGCGGACACCGCGAACGTCGCCGAACCGTCCTCGTCGACCGGCACCGGTGCGCGCAACCAGATCGAGTCCGGGCCGGCCACCGCGCCGAGCTGCCCGTCCAGGCGCCGGATCCAGGGCCGGACGCGCCCGTAGTCGAACCGGATCCGGAGGTCACTGCGCAGCTCGACCCGCCCGGTCAGGCCGCGCACGATCCGGACGACGTCCGGGGCCTCGCCGCGCGGTGGCATGAAGTCCAGCACCTCGACCGAGCCGGTGGCGGTGTGCCACGTCGTCTCCAGGATCAGCGTGTCGTCCCGGTAGCGCCGCCGGGGCAGGCCGGCCGGGTCGACCGGGGCCAGCAGCCACCGTCCGTTGCCGTCGGCTCCCAGCAGCGCCGCGAAGCACGCGCCCGAGTCGAACGCCGGCAGGCAGAGCCAGTCGATCGATCCGTCCCGGCCGACCAGGGCGGCCGTCTGGGAGTCGCCGATCAGGGCATAGTCCTCGATGCGGTTCACGCCGGCCTCGGAAGTGGGAGGTGGGGGTCGGAACGGAGGTGATGGGGATGCAGGAGCAGTCGCGGCCGGGCGCGGTGGCCGACGCCCTGCTCGACGCGCTCGTCGGCAGCGGCGGCCGGTTGCTGGGCGCGGACTGGACCGCCGTCGCGGCCGGTCCCCCGCACCGGCTGGTCGTCCGCGCCGCCACCGCCCGGGGGCCGGCCGCCGGGTCGCCGCTGACCGAGGCCCAGCCCGGCCCCGACGGCGTGCCGGTCCCGGTGCGACTGTCCGGAGCGGGTCCGGACGGGCTCGTGCTCTCCCCGGTCGCAGCGGACGGGACGTACGCGGTGGCCCGCTCCGCCGACGGGGTCCGGGTGCTGCTGGTGCTGGCCGGCGTGGACCGGCCGGACGAGCCGCTCCTCGGGCACCTGCTGGAGATGGCGGCGGCGGCGCTGGCCGCCCAGCGCTCGGCCACCTCCGGCACGATCCGGGCCGGCCTGCGGGAGCGGGAGGAGGAGCGCCGCCGCTGGGCCCGGGAGCTGCACGACGACACGCTGCAGCAGCTGGGCGCGCTCCAGGTGCTGCTGACCTCGGCGCTGTCCCAGACGCTGTCCCAGGCGCTGTCCCCGGCCCCGCCGCAGGCGCTGTCCCCGGCCCCGCCGCAGGAGTGCGGCCCGCTGGTGGACGCCGTGCGGCTGGCGACGGAGCTCATCGCGACGCAGATCGGCAACCTGCGTCATCTCATCACCGAGCTGCGGCCGGCCGCCCTGGACGACCTCGGCCTGAGCGCGCCGTTGCAGGCCCTGGCCCGCCGCACCGAGCAGCTGTCCGGTGTGCGCGTCACCGTGCACGTGTCGCTGCGCTACGCCGACGGCGAGGTCTCCACCCGGCTGGTGCCGGACGTGGAGCTGGCCGTCTACCGGGTCGTGCAGGAAGCCCTGAGCAACGTCCGCCGGCACGCCGGCGCCACCCGGGCCACCGTCACGGTGGTCGAGGACGACGACAGCGTCGTGGCCGAGATCAGCGACGACGGCCGCGGCTTCGACCCCGACCGGGCCGCCGGGTTCGGGCTGTCCGGCATGCGCGAGCGGGCCGAGCTCGCCCATGGCCGCCTCGACGTCCTCCCGGTGTCCTCGGCCGGCGGCGGCACGACGGTCCGGCTGGTGGTCCCGGCCCGGCACCGCTGACCGGTGCTCGCCCGGCACCGCTGACCGGTGCCGGCCGGGCACCCCTGACCGGTGCCGGCCGGGCACCCCTGACCGGTGCCGGCCGGCCACCCCTGACCGCGATCCGGTCATCGCCGGCGGTACGGCTCGGCCGCCGCCCGGTCCAGGTGCAGGCCCAGGCCGGGCCGGCCCTGGTCCGGGTGCAGGGTCCCACCGGTCGGGTCGAGGGCGCCGTCGAAGAGCAGGCCCTCGATCCGGGCGTGGTCGTGGAAAAACTCCAGGTGCCGCAGGTTCGGGATGGCCGCGGCCGGGTGGGCGTGCAGGCTGGGCGCGCAGTGGCCGGAGACCTGCAGGCCGTGCGCGGCGGCGACCGCGGCCGCGCGCAGCCACTCGGTGATCCCGGCGCACCGGGTGACGTCGGCCTGCAGGCAGTCGACCGCGCCGGCCGCGCACATCCGCTCGAAGTAGTGCAGGTCGTAGCCGTACTCGCCCGCGGTGACGTCCGGCGTCACCTGCTCCCGGAGCGCGGCCAGCGCCGGCAGGTCGTCGGAGGAGACCGGCTCCTCGAACCAGGTGACGTCGTGGTCGGCCAGGGCGCCCGCCATCCGCAGGGCCTGGCCGCGGGTGTAGCCGCCGTTGGCGTCCACGTAGAGCTCCGTGTCCGGTCCGACCGTGCGCCGGGCGGTGGCGGTCCGGGCCAGGTCGCGGTCCGGGCGGCCGCCCCACGACTCGCCGATCTTGATCTTCACCCGGGAGATGCCGAGGTCGTCGGTCCAGTGCCGGAGCTGGTCGATCAGGGTGCCCTCGTCGTACGTGGTGAAGCCGCCGCTGCCGTAGACCGGCACCTCGGTGCGGGCCTGGCCCAGCAGCCGGCACAGCGGCAGGCCGAGCAGCTTGGCCTTGAGGTCCCACAGCGCGATGTCGGCCGCGGCCACCGCCATCGACGTGATCCCGGGCCGGCCGGCGTTGCGGCAGCGGCGGACCATCCGCAGCCACAGGCCGGGGACGTCCAGCGCGTCGCCGCCCACGACCTGGTCCCGCAGCAGGTCGGTCAGCACGGTGGCGCAGGCCGCCGGACCGTACGTCCAGCCCAGCCCGGTGTGGTCACCGGCGGTCGGCTCGGCCACCACCAGGGTCGTCTCCGACCACTGCAGGGTGCCGTCGGCCTCCGGCCGGTCGGTCGGCACGGTGTAGACGGAGACGGCCAGGTCGCGCACGGTCGTGTCGCCGGTCATGCCGCCCTCCGTCCGGCCAGCCGGTCGGCGACCCGGGCCGCCAGCGCCATGATCGTCAGCGCCGGGTTGGCGCTGCCCTGGGTCGGCAGCACCGAGCCGTCGGTCAGGTAGAGGTTGGGCACCGCGAACGCGCGCTGGTCGGCGTCGACCACGCCGGACCGCTCGTCGGCGGCCATCCGGCAGCCGCCGACCAGGTGGGCGTAGCGGTCGATGGTGATGACCTCCTGCGCCCCGGCCGCCCGGTGCAGGTCCTCCATCGTCGCCCGGGCCGCGCGCATCAGGGCCCGGTCGTTGTCGCACTGCGAGTACGAGACGTGCGCGACCGGCAGCCCGTGCCGGTCGGTCTGCTCGTCCAGGGTGACCCGGTTGTCCGCCCGGGGCAGAAACTCGCACAGCGCGCCGAAGTTCGCCCAGTGGATGTAGTCGCGCATGTACTCCCGCAGCGGCGCGCCCCAGTAGCCCTGGGCCGCGACGTGCTCGGCGAAGGTGATCGGCAGCGGCGACACGCACTGGATCGAGTAGCCGCGCCGGTACGGCTTGCCCGGATCGGTCTCGTAGAACTCCTCGGTCGACACCTCCGGCGGCGGCGCCTTGTACGCGCGGACCTCCTCGGCGTACCGGCCGGCGGTCTGCGGCGCGCCCTGCACCATCAGATAGCGGCCGACCTGGTCGAAGTCGTTGCACAGCCCGTCCGGGAAGCGGCGGCCGGCGGAGTTGAGCAGCAGCCGGGGGGTCTCGATGGAGTAGCCGGCGACCGCGACCAGCCGGGCCCGCTGGTACCGCTCGACGCCGCCGCGGAAGTAGCGCACGCCGGTGGCCAGGCCGGTGCGCTCGTCGACCACGACGGCGCTGACCATGCTGTCAGCCCGCACCTCGGCGCCGTGCGCGAGGGCGTCCGGGATGTGGGTGACCAGTGGCGACGCCTTGGCGTCGACCTTGCAGCCCTGCAGGCAGAAGCCGCGGTAGATGCAGTGCGGCCGGTTGCCGAAGCGGCCGTTGCTGATCGCCACCGGCCCGACCCGGACCTCGATCCCCAGCCGCTGCGCGCCGCGGACGAACACCAGGCCGTTGCCGCCGATGGGGTGCGGCGACTGGGGATAGGAGTGCGGGTCGCCCCACGGCCAGTCCTGCCCCGCGACCGGCAGCTCGGCCTCGATCAGCTCGTAGTACGGCCTGAGGTCCCGGTACGAGATCGGCCAGTCGGCCCCGACACCGTCCACTGTGGACGTGCGGAAGTCGCTGGGGTGCAACCGCGGCGTGTAGCCGGCGAAGTGCACCATCGACCCGCCGACGCCGCGGCCGGAGTTGTTGGAGCCCAGCGGCACCGGGTCGGTGCCGTCGATCACCCGCGGCTCGGTCCAGTAGAGGTGGTGGGAACCGGCCTCGTCGCTGACCCAGTCCGCGTCCGGGTCCCAGAAGGGGCCGGCGTCCAGGGCCACGACCGACCAGCCGGCCCGGGCCAGCCGCTGCGCGAGCACGCCGCCGCCCGCCCCGGCGCCGACGATCGCGATGTCGACCTCGTCGGTGTCGGCGTACCGGCGCATGTCCCGGCGCAGCCGGTGGTCGGTCCGGGTGCCGTCGACCGGCAGCAGCCAGGCCGACGCGTTGCGGTCGCGGACGCTCACCGGCCGGCCTCCGCCCGCCGCCGCCGGGCCTCGGTCGACTGCCGCACCGCCGGGATGGGGTCCCGCGCCCCACGCTCGGACCGCTCCCACGGCTCGCGCCGGTCCAGGCCGACGTTCTTGTAGCCGCGGGGGTAGGCCGGCCCGCCGAAGCCGATCTCGTTCCAGGCCCAGGGGTGGGCGTAGAAGGCCGTGCAGGCATACCGGGTCCACAGGCTCCACACGTGCTTCGCGGGCAGGCCGTGCCAGTCGTCCGGGCGGTCCTGGACCTCCTGGACGATCGCGGCCTGGTGCGCCCGGGCCAGGACTGCGAACCCCCGGCCGTGCCGGTCGGTCGCGTCACCGTCCAGGAAGGACAGCGTCCGGCGCCAGGCCTCGCCGTCGGCCGGCATGTCCGCGTGGTGCCAGCCGTCGGTGCTGCCCTCGGTCAGTCGCTGGTCGATCATCGCGAGCACCGGCACCTTCGGCTCGTCCCACTGGTCGAGCAGGTGGTCGACCAGTGCGCCGGCCACCGCCTCCTCCGCCGGGCCGAAGAACCGCAGCGGCTGCGGCGGGCCGAGCCGCCGCAGCACCACGCCCGCGGTCACCTCGTCCCAGGTGGACACCTGGGAGAGCACGTCGTAACCCTCGAACCGGCCCTGGCCGCCGGGCGTGACCCCGGTCCGGCGGCGCATCAGCGCTCCCGCCGCAGGATCGCGGCCAGCAGGCCCATCCCGCCGACCATGGTGACCAGCAGCGGCGCGAACAGCGGCGGCCCCATCTCGGCGTTGTAGCGGGCCAGCCGCCAACCGCCCGGCCGCTGCGCGATCCCCCGCACGTGCAGGTACGTACCCTGCAGTCCATTGAGGACGATCGCCGCGGACGCCAGCGGCAGCGCGGTCTTGGCCGCCCGCCGGCTGGCCACGCCGGCGATCCCGGCGGCCGCGCCGACCGGCCCGAGCGCGACCGGCACCCACATCATCCTGTTGCCGAAGCTGGCCCGGTCGTGCTCCAGCCAGACCTCGGCCGCGGTCACCAGCGCGCCGGCCGCGGTCAGCCCGGACAGCGTCCGCTCGAACCGGCCGTGCTCGACGTTGCGGACCAGCCGGTCGATCCCCTGCATCGGTTCGAGCGTCATGACGTGCTCCCGAGCTGCTGCAGCTTGTCCTTGAACAAGGTGGTCGCGATGGCGACCTTGCGCGGCTGGCCCCGCAGGAACGCCTCGGCGAAGTGCTTGGCCTGGTCGTAGGAGACCGTGCCGGGCATCGGCGGCTCGTCCGGGTTCACGTCGCAGTCGACCAGCGCGGGCCCGTCGTGGGCGAGCGCCTCCCGGACCGTCCCCTCGAGGTCGGCCGCCTTCGTGACCTTCGCCGCGTACCCGCCGCAGGACGCGGCCCACGGGGCGTAGTCGGCCACCGCGGCGTGCCGCGCGCCGAACTCGGGATAGCCCAGGACCATCTGCTCCCACAGGATCTGCCCGTACGCGCCGTTGTTGTTGATGAAGACCTTCACCGGCAGGCGGTGCCGGGCCGCGGTGAGGAACTCGGCCATGAGCATGGCGAAGCCGCCGTCGCCGACGAACGCGCAGACCTGCCGCCCGGGGTGGGCCCACTGCGCCGCGATCGCGTAGGGCAGGCCGGGCGCCATCGTGGCCAGGTTGCCGGAGAGGTAGAACTCCCGGCCGCCCCGGATCGTCCAGTGCCGGGCGGCCCAGGTCGCGATCGTCCCGGAGTCGCAGGTGAGGATCGCGTCGTCGGCGGCGCAGCGGTCGAGCACGCTCATCAGGTATTGCGGGGCGATCGGGTCCCGGTCGGGGTCCTGCAGCGCGGCCATGTCGGTGCGCCAGGTGTCCATCCGCTGCTGGCAGGAGGTGAGGAAGTCGCGGTCGTCCCGGGCCGGCAGCAACGGCAGCAGCGCCGCCAGCGCCGCCCTGCTGTCGCCGATGACCGGTGCCTCGGTGGGGATCCGGTTGCCGGCCCGGACCGGGTCGGCCTCGATCTGCACGACGCGCACGGCGCCCGGCTCCGGAAGGTGCTTGGTGTAGGGGAAGTTGGTGCCGACCATCAGCAGCGTGTCGATCTCGCCCATCAGCTGCTCCGACGGCTTGGTGCCGAGCAGCCCGATCCCGCCGGTCGTGTACGGCGAGTCGTCCGGCACGCAGGCCTTGCCCGGCAGCGTCTTCACGATCGGCGCGGCCAGCCGCTCGGCCACCGCGAGCAGCTCGGCCCGCGCGTGCAGCGCACCGGCGCCGGCCAGGATTGCGACCTTCGTCCCGGCCGCGAGCACCTCGGCCGCGGCGCGGAGCTGCTCGTCCGGCGGCCGGACCGGCGCGGACCGGAAGACCGGCGCGGTGACCGGCGCCCGGGCCGGGGCGACGTGCTGCCACGGGTCGGCGTCCGCGTCCGCGACCTGGAGGTCGTTGGGGAACGTGAGGTGGCTGACCGTGCGCCGGGTCAGCGCGTGCTTCACCGCGAGGTCGGTGAGCGTGCCGACCGAGGCCGGGTTGGTCACCATCACGTCGTACTCGGCCACGTTCTCGTACAGCTTCTCCAGGTGCACCTCCTGCTGGTAGCCGGTGCCCAGCAGCGCGGTCTCCTGCATGCCGGTGATCGCCAGCACCGGCTGGTGGTCGAGCTTCGCGTCGTAGAGGCCGTTGAGCAGGTGCACGCCGCCGGGGCCGGAGGTGGCGATGCAGACTCCCAGCCGACCGGTGGTCTTGGCGTACCCGCAGGCCATGAACGCGGCGGCCTCCTCGTGGTGGACGAGGACGAACCGGATCCGGTCCTGGTGCCGGCGCAGCGCCTCGAACAGCCCGTTGATCCCGTCCCCGGGCAGCCCGAAGATCGTGTCCACTCCCCAGTCGATCAGCCGCTCGATGAGGGACTCGGCAGCGATCTTGTTCATCGGACCTCCACGCGACGGCGGCTCGGGCACCACCGAGCCTTCCGCCGGCGCGGCCCGCTGTCCTCGGGGGAAGGCCGCGCGGCCGGTCGCCCCACCCGCACCGGGGCTGCGGGTTGACCGCAACCGGTCAGCGGACGAGCCGAGGCCCCGGGCGCCGTCCGGCGGTCAGCCGACGGGCCGGGGCCCGGTGCGGTCCGGCGGTCAGCGGACGGGCCGGGACTCCCGGCGCGGTCCGGCGGTCAGCGTCGGGCGCGGCGGCGCAGCAGGCCGCCGGTCGCGGCCAGCGCCGCCGCACCGAGCAGGCCGTGAT
This sequence comes from Mycobacteriales bacterium, assembly GCA_035474175.1. GTDB lineage: Bacteria > Actinomycetota > Actinomycetes > Mycobacteriales > CADCTP01 > CADCTP01. The sequence continues at coordinate 11,342 of DATINN010000668.1, forward strand.
GCTGGGAGGCCCAGACCTGCAGGCTGCGCCGGTGCGCACTGTCGTCGAAGTCGCCGTGGGCGCCGAAGTCGTGGCCGCTCGCACCGTCCGCGGGCTGCCACAGATTGGCCGGCCGGTCCGGGTCGCGCCGCTGGTCCGTCTGCTGCGAGGAGAAGCCGGTGCGGGCCAGGTAGCGGTCGAGCAGCCCGGGGGCGATCGCGTTCGCGGCCAGGGTCGCCGCCGTGGACGCGCCCACCCAGAACTCCCGCCGCCCCGGGTGGTCGGCCGCGTACACGACGGCCCGGGCGGCCACCTCGGGCTGGTAGATCGGTGGCACCGGCTGGGCGTGCCGCGGCAGCCGGGACAGCACCCAGTCGAACTGCGGCGTGTTCACCGCCGGCATCTGCACCATCGTCACGTGCACGTTGCTGTGCTCGTGCAGCAGCTCGCACCGCAGCGCCTCGTTGAAGCCCTGGATCGCGTGCTTGGCCCCGCAGTACGCCGTCTGCAGCGGGATCCCGCGGTACGCCAGGGCCGAGCCGACCTGCACGATCGTGCCGCGGTCGCGGGGGAGCATCCGGTCCAGCGCCGCCCGGGTGCCGTACACGTAGCCGAGGTAGGAGACCGCGGTGACCCGCGCGTACTCCGCCGGCTCGATCTCGGTGAACGGCGCGAAGACCGACGTGAACGCGTCGTTGACCCACACGTCGATCGGGCCCAGCGCGTCCTCGGCCTGGCCGGCCGCGCCGTCGACCTGCTCGTGGTCGGCGACGTCGGTCGGGATCGCCAGCGCCGTGCCGCCGGACTCCTCGACCTCGGTGGCGGCAGCGTCGACCTGGTCGAAATCAGCGACGTCGACTGGCGCACAGAGCGCCTGCCCGCCTGCCGCCCGCACGTCATCGGCGGCGCCCTGCAGTCCGGCGTGGCCCCGGGCCAGCAGCGCCACGCGGTCACCGCGCTGAGCGAAGGCACAGGCGGTTGCGCG
>DATINN010000669.1:0-4868 GCA_035474175.1 Mycobacteriales bacterium
GCGTGCCCGGTCAGGCGTGCCCGGTCAGGCGTGTCCGGTCAGGCGTGTCCGGTCAGGCGTGTCCGGTCAGGCGTGTCCGGTCAGGCGTCGCCCGGGAAGAGCTTGCCGCGGAAGACCTTGTGCTGCGCGGCCTGGGCGACCGGGCGCAGCACCATCTGGTCGACGTTGACGTGCAGCGGCAGCCCGACCGTGAGCGCGATGCACTCGGCGACGTCCGCGGCCGTGAGCGGCCGGTCCACGTCCGCATACACCTTGGCCGCGGCCTCGGCGTCGCCCCCGTAGCGCTTCACCGCGAACTCGTCGGTCTTCACCATCCCGGGCAGGATCTCGATCACCCGCACCGGCTGCCCGGCCAGCTCCAGCCGCAGCGTCTCGGTCAGCGCGTGCTCGGCGTGCTTGGCCGCCGAGTAACCACCGCCGCCCTCGTAGTTCACGAACGCGGCCGTCGAGGTGAGGTTGACGATCGAGCCGCCCGGCCCGGCGGCCAGCTTCGGCAGCAGCGCCTGGGTGACCCGCAGCGTGCCGAGCACGTTGACGTCGAACATCGCCTGCCAGTCCTCGACCGACCCGCGCGCGACCGGGTCGGCGCCGAACGCGCCCCCGGCGTTGTTGACCAGCACGTCCAGCTCGCCCACGGTCGCGGCGAACGCCGCCACCGAGTCGGCGTCGGTCACGTCCAGCCGGGCCGGCCGCACGCCGACCTCCGCGGCCAGCGCCGCCAGCCGGTCCTCGCGCCGGGCCGCGGCGATCACCTCGTAGCCGTCCGCGACCAGCCGCCGCGCGGTCGCGGCGCCGATCCCGCTGCTGGCCCCGGTCACCACGGCAGTGCGCGTCATGCCGCGATCCTAGAAGTACACAATGGAGCGCATGGCCCGAGGTGACGCGGAGACGATCGAGCGGGTGCTGGCGCGGGAGACGTGGGCGGTGGTGGGCCTGACGGCCAACCAGCGGCGCCCGGCGTACGGCGTGGCCCGGTTCCTGCAGCAGCACGGGAAGCGGATCGTGCCGGTGAACCCGAAGGCGGAGGCGGTGCACGGCGAGCCGGGGTACGCCTCGCTGGCCGACGTGCCGTTCCCGGTCGACGTGGTCGACGTGTTCCGCCGCTCCGAGGACGCCGGCGTGCACGTCGACGAGGCCGTCTCCGTCGGGGCCAAGGCGGTGTGGCTGCAGCTCGACGTCATCGACGAGGCCGCCGCGGACCGGGCCGCCGCGGCCGGGCTGGACGTCGTCATGGACCACTGCCCGGCCATCGAGTGGTCGGCCCACGGACCCCGCTGATCCCCCACCCCGGATAGGCCGGCCTGGGATGCTGGCGGCGTGGGGTTCTACGAGGAGCGGGTGCTGCCGCGGTTGCTCGACCGGACGCTCAACGAGCGGCTGACCGGGGATCTGCGCGACCGGGCCTGCGCCGGGCTGCGCGGCGCGGTGGTCGAGATCGGCTTCGGGTCCGGCGGCAACGTGCCGCACTACCCGCCCGCGGTCACCGCGGTCAGCGCGATCGAGCCGTCCGACGTCGGCTGGGCCCTGGCCGGGCCGCGCCTGAGCGCTGCGACCGTCCCGATTGGACGGTCCGGTGTGGACGGTCAGCGGCTGCCGTTCGGCGACGGCGTGTTCGACACCGCCCTGTCGACCTGGACCCTGTGCACGATCCCGGACGTGGACGCGGCGCTGGCCGAGATCCGGCGGGTGCTGCGCCCGGATGGCGCGCTGCTGTTCCTGGAGCACGGGCTGGCGCCGGACGAGCGGGTCCAGCGCTGGCAACACCGGCTGGAGCCGCTGCAGAAGCGCCTGGTCGGCGGCTGCCACCTGACCCGGCCGATCCCGGACCTGCTGCGCCGCTCCGGGTTCACGCTCACCGAGGTCGAGTCGTTCTACGAGCCGAAGACGCCGAAGTGGTTCGGCGCCTTCTCCCTCGGCACCGCCGTCCCCGCCTGACCCGCCCCGAGCGCGACGGCGGCGCTAGACCGGGCGGGCGAGCTTCTCGCGCAGCGCGGTGTCCTTGGACCGGGCGGTCTCGGTCAGGGTGGCCTGGAAGGCGACCACCCGCGCGCGCAGCGCCGGATCTCCGGCGGCCAGGATGCGGACCGCGAGCAGCCCGGCGTTGCGGGCGCCGCCGACGGCGACCGTCGCGACCGGGATCCCGGCCGGCATCTGCACGATCGACAGCAGCGAGTCGAGCCCGTCCAGGTGCGCCAGCGGCACCGGCACGCCGACCACCGGCAGCGGGGTCAGCGCGGCCACCATCCCGGGCAGGTGCGCCGCCCCGCCGGCCCCGGCCACGATCACCCGCAGCCCCCGGTCGGCGGCCGAGGCCGCGTAGTCGACCATGTCCCGCGGCGTCCGGTGGGCCGAGACCACCCGCACCTCGTGCGGCACGCCGAACTCGGCCAGCGCCCCCGCCACCGCCGACATCGTCGGCCAGTCCGAGTCGCTGCCCATGATCACGCCGACCACCGGTCCGGACATCAGTGCCTCACCTCGTCCGACTGCCCGGTGGCCAGGTAGGCCGCCGCCGCCACCGCGTCCCGCCGGAGCGACGCCAGGTCCGACCCCAGCGCGGTCACGTGGCCGATCTTGCGGCCAGGTCTTGGTTCCTTCCCGTACAGGTGGACCTTCACACCGGGCCAGCGGGCCGAGAGGTGGTGCACCCGCTCGTCCAGGCCGACCGGACCGGCCTCGCCGGCCAGCACGTTGGCCATCGCCACGGCCGGCGCCGTCATGCCGGTCGCGCCCAGCGGGTAGTCCAGCACCGCCCGCAGGTGCTGCTCGAACTGCGAGGTCCGCGACCCCTCGATCGTCCAGTGCGCGCTGTTGTGCGGCCGCATGGCCAGCTCGTTGACCAGCAGCGATCCGTCGGTCCGCTCGAACAGCTCGACCGCCAGCACGCCGACCACGTCCAGCTCGCCGGCGATCCGCAGCGCCATCGCCTCGGCCGCCTCGGCGACCTCGGGGTCGAGGTCCGGGGCCGGCGCCAGCACCTCGACGCAGATCCCGTCGGACTGCACGGTCTGCACCACCGGCCAGGCCGCGCCCTGCCCGAACGGCGACCGCGCCACCACCGCGGCCAGCTCCCGCCGCAGCGGCACCAGCTCCTCGGCCAGCAGCGGGGTGCCGGCCGCCAGCTGGTCGGCCACCTCCTCGGCCGAGGACACCACCCACACGCCGCGCCCGTCGTACCCGCCCCGGACCGCCTTGACCACCACCGGCCAGGACCCGCCCGCGAACGCCGCCAGCGCCGCGACCGAGTCGATCGGCGCCCACCGCGGCACCGGCAACCCCAGCGCCCCGAGCCGGGTCCGCATCACCTGCTTGTCCTGCGCGTGCAGCAGGGCCCCGGCCCCCGGCAGCACGGTGTGCCCGGCCGCGGCCAGCGCCCGGATGTGCTCCGGCGGGACGTGCTCGTGGTCGAAGGTGACCACGTCGCAGCCGGCCGCGAACCCGGCCAGGTCCTGGTACGAGGTGTGCGAGCCGAGCACGACGTCCCGGGCCACCAGCGCGGCCGACTCGTCCGCGGCGGTCGCGAGCACCCGCAGCGACTGGCCCAGCGCGATCCCGGCCTGGTGCGTCATCCGGGCCAGCTGCCCTCCGCCGACCATGCCCACGACGGGCAGGCCGGTGGTCGGGTCCATGCCCGGGAGGGTAACCGGGCGCCGGGCACCCCTCGGGCCCGGCGCCCCGGCCGGGCCCACCCCGGGGTCACGGCGGCGCCACCGGGCGGCGCCCGGAACCGGCCGGACCGGGCGCCGCGATCGGTGGCCGGGCCCCGTCCCGGCCCCACAGGCGGCTCTTGCGAACCGCCCGCCCCACGGAGCCGGGACGGTGCTCGAACGCCCGCCCGCCCAGTCCCGGCGGGCGGTCCGGCGTGAAAGGGGACGGACCCGCACGCGTTCCGTGACGCGGGATCGAGGGCATAGCCTCTGGAGTCCCTTCCCGCATCGTGAACGGAGCACGTCCCGGATGAGCATCCCGCTGCCGCGACCCGCGGAGGTCGACGAGCCCGGCGATGCCGAGCTGATCACCGCGGTCCGTTCCGGCGACAGCGATGCCTACGGCCTGCTCTACCGCCGGCACTCCGGCTCCGCCCTCGCCCTGGCCCGCCACCTGACCGGCTCCCGGTCCGAGGCCGACGACCTGGTCGCGGAGTCGTTCGCGAAGGTGCTCGACGTGCTGCGCGGCGGCGGCGGGCCGGACGCGGCGTTCCGGGCCTACCTGCTGACCACGCTGCGCCACACCCTGTACGACCGGGCCCGGCGGGACCGCCGGGTCGAGCTGTCCGACGACATGACCCGGCACGACCCGGGCGTGCCGTGGGAGGACACCGCGGTGGCCGGGCTGGACTCGGCGCTGGCGGCCCGGGCGTTCCACCGGCTGCCGGAGCGCTGGCAGACCGTCCTCTGGCACACCGAGGTCGAGCAGGAGAGCCCGGCCGAGGTCGCGCCGCTGCTCGGGCTCACGCCCAACGGGGTGGCCGCGCTGGCGTACCGGGCCCGGGAGGGGCTGCGGCAGGCCTACCTGCAGGAACACGTCGCCGACGGAGGGGCCGGGGCGCACCTGGGCACGGTCAACCGGCTCGGTGCCTGGGCCCGCGGCGGGCTGTCGGTGCGGCAGCGGGCCAAGGTCGACGCCCACCTGGCGGTGTGCGAGTCGTGCCGCCGCCTGGCGGCGGAGCTGGAGGACGTCAACGGCGGGCTGCGCGGGGTCATCGCCCCGCTCGTCCTCGGTACGGGCGCGGCGGCATATCTGCTGGCCAAGGGCGCGGCGCCGGCCGCCGCAGCCGGAGGCGCCGGAGCCGCGGGCGGAGCGGGCGCGGCCGCAGGAAGCGCCGTCGGAGCAGCCGGGGGCACCGCCGGCGCCGCCGGGGGAGCCGC
>DATINN010000670.1:0-4093 GCA_035474175.1 Mycobacteriales bacterium
GCACCCGACCCGCTACAGCACCGTCGTCTACGGGTACGGCATGTGCATGCTGCACGAGCTGCGGCGGGCCATCGGCGCCACCGCGATGACGGGTCTGCTGCGCAACTACGCGGCGTCGCACTGGTTCGGCGTCTCCACCCCGGCCGACTTCAAGGCCGCGGCCCAGGCCGCGACCACGGTCGATCTGACCTCGTTCTGGACGGCGCACCGGGTGTGACTTAGTCACGATTGTCAGACGTTTCGGTCTCGCCGGGTCGTACGTGCCGGTTCGGATGGTTCGCTACGGAGATGGAGTTCCTGCTCCTGGGACCGATCGAGGTCCGCGACGTCCGCCGGCGGGTCGCCGCGGGCGGGCCGCAGGCCGAGAAGGCGCTGGCCGTGCTGCTGCTCGAGGCCGGCCGCCAGGTCGACCTGGACACGCTGACCGAGGCGCTGTGGGACGGCGCCCCGCCACGGACCGCCGTCCACCAGGTGCACAAGCTCATCGGCGGGCTGCGGCGGCGCTTCCCCGGCATGATCGAGACCGACGGCCGCGGCTACCGGCTCGGGCTCGGGCCGCACACCCTGGACGTGGACCGCTTCACCGAGCTGGTCGCCCGGCCCGAGATCCCCGGCCTGGTGGCCGCGCTGGCGCTGTGGCGGGGGCCGGCCCTGGTCGGGATGAACGGCCGCGCGCTGCGGGCGGCCGCGACCGCGCTGGACGACCGCCGGCGGGCCCTGCTGGCGCGGCTGGCCGACGCCGGCGCCGGGATCGTGTCCACTGTGGACCTCCCGGGCCCGACCGGTTAGCCGGCCGGACCCGGGGCATAGTGTCAACCGGAGGCACCTCCGGTGTGGGCGCCGTGTCGGGAGGCAGTCGTTGAGCATCCTCGGGACCCGGGTGGTCAGGACCGAAGACCCCAAGTTCCTGACCACCGGTGGTGAGTACACCGAGGACGTGGTCGACGAGCGCCTCACCGGTGCCGCGCACGTGTTCTTCGTCCGGTCGCCGGTCGCGCACGCCCGGATCACCGGCATCGACCTGGCCGCGGTCCGGGCCCTCCCGGGCGTGGTCGCCGCGTACGCGGGCGCCGACCTGGACCTCGACCCGGTCCGGCCGATGCCGGGGCTGAACGCCGCGATGGCCCAGCCGGTCGTGGCCACGGACACGGTCCGCTACGTCGGCGAGCCGGTCGCGATCGTGGTGACCGACGACCCGTACCTGGGCGAGGACGCGGTCGAGCTGGTCGCGGTCGACTACGACCCGCTGCCGGCGGTGGTCGACCCGCACGAGGCCGCCACCGACGCGACGCTGCTGTTCCCCGCGGCCGGCACCAACACCGTCGTCACGTACGGGGAGGAGCTGGACGAGCACCTCTTCGACGACTGCGAGGTCGTCGTGACCCGGACCATCCTCAACCAGCGGGTCGCGCCGGCGCCGATGGAGTCCCGCGGGACCGCGGCCGTCTGGGGTACCGACGGCCGGCTGACGGCCTGGATCCCCAACCAGGGCGCGCAGGGCACCCGGCGCGCGCTGGCCGCCATGCTCGGCGTGGACCGCGAGCAGGTCCGGGTCGTCACCCCGGACGTGGGCGGCGCGTTCGGGGCCAAGTTCGGCGCCGACCCCGAGTGCGCGGCCGTGGCCTGGGTCGCGCGCACGCTGGGCCGGCCGGCCCGCTGGTCGGAGACCCGCTACGAGAACCTGCTCGGGATGACCCACGGCCGGGCCCAGGTCCAGACCGTCACGATCGGCGGGCGCCGGGACGGCACCGTGCTGGCGTACCGGCTGGAGGTCCTGCAGGACTGCGGCGGCTACCCGAGGCTCGGCGCGCTGCTGCCGTCGCTGACCCGGCTGATGACCCCGGGGACGTACGCGATCCCGCGGGTCGAGTCGTTCGCCCGCTCGGTGGTGACGAACACGACGCCGATCGGGGCGTACCGGGGGGCGGGGCGGCCGGAGGCGACCGCCGCGATCGAGCGGGCCGTGGACCTCTTCGCGGCCGAGATCGGGGTCGACCCGGCCGAGGTGCGCCGGCGCAACCTGCTCGCGCCCTTCTCCTCGCCGCACGCCAACGGCTTCGGCGCCCTGTACGACAGCGGCGACTACCCGGCCGCGCTGGAGCGGGCGCTGGCGGCGGCCGGCTACGACGAGCTGCGCACGGAGCAGGCGTCGCGACGCGAGCGCGGCGATGCGGTCCAACTGGGCATCGGGATCGCCTGCTACGTCGAGGTCACCGGTGGCGGGGCCGAGTCCGGCGCACCCAACGAGAACGCCACCGTCGAGGTCCACCCGGACGGCTCGGCCACCATCCTCACCGGCACCTCGCCGCACGGGCAGGGGCACCAGACCGCCTGGGCCATGCTGGCCAGCGAGGAGCTCGGCATCCCGGTCGAGAAGATCACGCTGAAGTGGGGCGACACCGACCTGGTGCCCCGGGGCGGCGGCACCGGCGGGTCCCGCAGCCTGCAGCAGGGCGGGGTCGCGGTCCGGCAGGCGTCGCTGGAGCTGCTGGACGTGGCCCGGGAGCGGGCCGCGGACGCGCTCGAGGCCGACGCGGCCGACCTGCGCTACGACCCGTCCCGGTCCTCCTTCACCGTGGCCGGGGTGTCCCAGGCGGCCGTGTCGCTGGCCACGCTGGCCGCGACCGAGCGGCTGTTCGTCCACACGGTCTTCACCGCGCCCGGGGCGACGTTCCCGTTCGGGGCGCACGTCGCGGTGGCCGAGGTCGACACCGAGACCGGCCGGGCCGTGCTGCGCCGGGTGGTCGCGGTCGACGACGCCGGCGTCGTGCTCAACCCGCTGCTGGCCGAGGGACAGCGGCACGGCGGCATCGCCCAGGGCGCGGCCCAGGCCCTGCTGGAGGAGGTCGTCTACGACGCCGACGGCAACCCGCTGACCGCCTCGCTCGCCGACTACCCGTTCCTGTCGGCGACCGAGGTGCCGAGCTACGAGCTGGTCGACATGGCCACGCCCACGACGTACAACCCGCTGGGGGTGAAGGGGATCGGCGAGGCCGGCACGATCGGCGCGACCCCGGCCGTGCAGAACGCGGTCATCGACGCCGTGGCCCACCTCGGCGTCCGCCACATCGACATGCCCACGTCCCCCCGTACGGTCTGGCGGGCTCTTTCGGAAGCGAGCGGTGCATGAAGGTCTCGATCACCGTCAACGGGTCCTCGTACGAGGACGAGGTCGAGCCGCGGCTGCTGCTGATCCACTACCTGCGGGAGGTGCGCGGGCTGCGGGCGTCCAACGTCGGCTGCGACACGACCTCCTGCGGCGCCTGCACGGTGCTCCTGGACGGGCTGTCGGTCAAGTCCTGCACGGTGCTGGCGGCCCAGGCGTCCGGCCGGTCCGTCACCACGGCCGAGGGACTGTCCACAGCGGACGGTGAGCTGCACCCGGTGCAGAAGGCGTTCCAGCAGGAGCACGGGCTGCAGTGCGGGTTCTGCACGCCCGGCATGGTGATGGCCTCGGTCGGGCTGCTGGCCGAGAACCCGACGCCGACCGAGCAGGAGGTGCGGGAGGGCCTGGAGGGCAACCTCTGCCGCTGCACGGGCTATCACAACATCGTCCGGGCCGTCCTCGCCGCGGCGGCCGCGGAATGATCCCCGCGCCCTTCTCGTACGTGGCGGCGTCCTCCGTGGACGACGCCATCGCCCTGCTGGTCGAGCACGGCGACGAGGCCAAGCTGCTGGCCGGCGGGCACTCGCTGCTGCCGATGATGAAGGTCCGGCTGGCGGCGCCGTCGGTGCTGGTCGACGTCGGCGGTCTGTCCACACTGGACTACGTCCGGGTCGACGGTCCGTTCCTGACCGTCGGGGCCACGACCCGGCACCAGACCCTGGCGACCTCGCCCCTGGTGCGGGAGCAGGTGCCGCTGCTGGCCTGGTCGGCCGGGCTGGTCGGCGACCCGCAGATCCGGCACCGGGGCACGATCGGCGGGTCGCTCGCGCACGCCGACCCGGCCGCGGACCTGCCGATGGCACTGTCCGCATCGGACGGTGTGGTGGTCGCACAGGGACCGGCGGGGCGGCGTTCCCTCGGCGTGGACGAGTTCTTCACCGGCTACTTCGAGACCGCGCTGGCGCCGGAGGAGATGATCGTCGAGGT
>DATINN010000671.1:0-16859 GCA_035474175.1 Mycobacteriales bacterium
CCACGCGGCAGTCGCCGCCGTACGCCCGCGGACGATCGCGCCACACTCTGCGGCCGGACGTGCGTCAGCGCCATAAGGTGATCGCGTGCTCGCCGCCTTCGCCACCGCGCCGAACCCGTCCGACCCGATCGCCGCGCTGGAGGTCGGGCAGCGGCCCGAGCCGGAAGCCCGGGACGGGTGGACCACGGTCACCGTGCGGGCCGCGTCGATCAACCACCACGACGTGTTCACCCTGCGCGGCGTCGGCATCGCCGCGGACCGCTTCCCGATGATCCTCGGCTGCGACGCCGCCGGCGTGGACGCGGACGGCAACGAGGTGATCGTGCACGCGGTGGTCCCGAGCGCGGACTGGTCCGGCGACGAGACCCTGGACCCGCGCCGCACGCTGCTGTCCGAGCTGCACCAGGGCACGATGGCCGAGCAGGTCATCGTCCCGGCCCGCAACGTGGTGCCGAAGCCGGCCGAGCTGTCCTTCGAGGAGGCGGCCTGCCTGAGCACCGCCTGGCTCACCGCGTACCGGATGCTGTTCGTGAAGTCCGGCGCGCGGCCCGGCTCGACCGTGCTGGTGCAGGGTGCCAGCGGCGGGGTCGCGACCGCACTGATCGCCCTCGGCTCGGCCGCCGGCTACCGGATGTGGGTGACCGGGCGGACCGAGGAGAAGCGGCAGGCCGCGCTCGCGCTGGGCGCCGATGCCGTGTTCGAGCCCGGCGCCCGGCTGCCGGAGCGGGTCGACGCGGTGATGGAGTCCGTCGGCGAGGCGACCTGGTCGCACTCGCTGAAGTCGCTCGCGCCCGGCGGCACGATCGTCATCTGCGGCGCCACCAGCGGGCCCAACCCGCCGGCCGACCTCAACCGGGTCTTCTTCCTGCAGCTCAACATCGTCGGCTCGACCATGGGCACCCGCTCGGAGCTGGAGTCGCTGCTGGCGATGCTGGTCACCACCGGCGTCCGCCCGGCGATCGACACCACGCTGCCGCTGGGGCAGGCCGCGGACGGCTTCGCCAAGATCGTGGCCGGCGACACCGCCGGCAAGATCGTGCTCACCGTCTGAGTCGATCAGCGCCCGGCATCGAGCCGGCGCAGCAGGTGCGCGCGGGCGGCCGCGTCCGCCGGACCGTCGCGCTCGGCCAGGTGCTGGGCCAGCTGCTGGCGGTGGTCCGCCTCCTTGTTGCCGCCGTACTTGAACTTGGCCCGCACGCCGGTCACCGTCAGCACCAGGCCGCGGATGCCCGGCAGCCGGCGCCGGTAGTGCTCGTGCGCCGCGTCCGGCTCCAGGTAGCCCCCGGCCGGCTCGAAGTGCTCCAGCTGCGCCCGCAGGATCTCGGTCGTCGCCGCCGGGTCGTCGACCACCTCGACGTCGCAGGACAGCTGCACGGTCGCGTAGTAGGACGTCGGGATGCCCAGGTCCCGCGGGGTGCCCGGCGCCGCCTGCCAGTCCGAGGGCACGTAGGTGTAGTCGTCGACGACGGTCAGCAGCGCCCGCGGCCGCTCCCCCAGCGCCGCCCACACCGGGTTGGGCCGGGCCAGGTGCAGCCGGACGGTGGTGGCCCCGTCGTACAGGAAATGGGTCGGGACGACGACCGGCAGGTCCCGCCCGTCGCCGGGCGCGATGAGCTGCCCGAAGTCGTGCCGCAGCACGAAGCTGCGCCATTCGTCGTCGTCGAGCGGGGCGTCCCACGGATGCACGAGCACGCCGTCGATGGTGCCACCGCCGGGCCGCGGTCAGCACGGCCGCAGCCCGGCGACGATCGCGAGCGGGCTCAGCTGCACCGGGAACGGCCGCGCGGCGGCGAACGGCTCCGCCCCGACCACCTCGGCCACCGTGCGGTAGTCGCCGTCCTCGTCCAGCTCCAGCGCGGTCAGCGCCGGCGTCTCCGGGTCGACCAGCCAGTAGTCCTTGACCGCGTGCCGCGCGTAGACCGAGCGCTTGAGGCTGCGGTCGAGCACGTCAGTGGCCGGCGACCCGACCTCGACCACGAGCAGCGGCGGCGCGGTGAGCTCGTCCCGGACCAGGTCGACGTAACGCGCGACGAGCAGGTCGGGCCGCAGCTCCGTCTGGCGCCCCAGCCGCACCGGGAACGGCGCCGCCAGCACCCGCAGCTCCGGCGGCGCGGCCGCCCGCAGCGCCCCGGCCAGCGTCAGCACGGCGTCGGCGTGGCCGAATCCCGGCGACGGGCTCAGGAACACCGTCCCGTCCAACAGCTCGGACATCATCGGCTCCTCCTCCGGTCGAACCCGCACAAGTGTTCGACACAGCACCGACAACTTCCGAACCCCGTCCACACCCCCCGCGGCCGTCCACAGTCCCGGCGTACCGGGTTGACAACCGCCGTCAGCCGCGCTTCTCGTCCGCGGTCGACAGGGCCGCGATGAACGCCTCCTGCGGCACCTCCACGCGGCCGACCATCTTCATCCGCTTCTTGCCTTCCTTCTGCTTCTCCAGCAGCTTCCGCTTGCGGGTGATGTCACCGCCGTAGCACTTGGCCAGCACGTCCTTGCGGATGGCGCGGATGTTCTCCCGGGCGATCACCCGGGACCCGACGGCGGCCTGGATCGGCACCTCGAACTGCTGCCGCGGGATCAGCTCCCGCAGCTTGCTCGCCATCGAGACGCCGTACGCGTACGCCTTGTCCTTGTGCACGATCGCGCTGAAGGCGTCGACCGGCTCGCCCTGCAGCAGGATGTCGACCTTGACCAGCTCGGCGGCCATCTCGCCGGCGGCCTCGTAGTCCAGCGACGCGTAGCCGCGGGTGCGCGACTTCAGCGCGTCGAAGAAGTCGAAGATGATCTCGGCCAGCGGCAGCGTGTAGCGCAGCTCGACCCGGGACTCGGACAGGTAGTCCATGCCGCCGAGCACCCCGCGCCGGGCCTGGCACAGCTCCATGATCGTCCCGATGTACTCGCTCGGCGCGATCACCATCGCCTTCACCACCGGCTCGTACGTCTCGGCGATCTTGCCGCCGGGCCAGTCGCTGGGGTTGGTGACGACGTGCTCGGCGCCGTCCTCCATGATCACGCGGTAGATCACGTTCGGCGCGGTCGAGATGAGGTCGAGGTTGAACTCGCGCTCCAGCCGCTCCCGGACGATCTCCATGTGCAGCAGGCCGAGGAAGCCGATCCGGAAGCCGAAGCCGAGCGCGCCCGAGGACTCCGGCTCGTAGACCAGCGCCGCGTCGTTGAGCCGCAGCTTGTCCAGCGCGTCGCGCAGCAGCGGGTAGTCGGAGCCGTCGAGCGGATACAGGCCGGAGAAGATCATCGGCTTGGGGTCGCGGTAGCCGCCCAGCGCCTCGACGGCGGGCGCCGCCGCATCGGTCACCGTGTCGCCGACGCGCGACTGGCGCACGTCCTTCACCCCGGTGATGAGGTAGCCCACCTCACCGACCCCGAGCCCCTGCGTGGGCTTCGGCTCGGGTGAGATGACGCCCACCTCGAGCAGCTCGTGGGTGGCCCGGGTGGCCATCATCCGGACCCGCTGCCGCGGCTCGATGAAACCGTCGATCATCCGCACGTACGTGACCACGCCGCGGTACGTGTCGTACACCGAGTCGAAGATCATCGCCCGGGCCGGCGCGTCCGGGTCGCCGGTCGGGGCCGGGATGTCCTTGACGATGCGGTTGAGCACGTCGGTCACGCCCTGGCCGGTCTTCGCGCTGATCCGCAGCACGTCGTCGGCGTCGCAGCCGAGGATGTGGGCCAGCTCGGCCGCGTACTTCTCCGGCTGGGCCGCGGGCAGGTCGATCTTGTTGAGCACCGGGATGATCGTCAGGTCGTTTTCCAGCGCCATGTAGAGGTTGGCCAGCGTCTGCGCCTCGATCCCCTGCGCCGCGTCGACCAGCAGCACGGCGCCCTCGCAGGCCGCCAGCGACCGGGACACCTCGTAGCTGAAGTCGACGTGGCCGGGGGTGTCGATCAGGTCGAGGACGTGCCCGTCCCAGGGCAGCCGGACGCTCTGCGCCTTGATGGTGATGCCGCGCTCGCGCTCGATGTCCATCCGGTCGAGGTATTGCGCGCGCATGTTGCGCTGCTCGATCACCCCGGTGACCTCGAGCATCCGATCGGCCAGCGTCGACTTGCCGTGGTCGATGTGGGCGATGATGCAGAAGTTCCGGATGGCGGCCGGATCGGTGGTACGGCTGGTCACGCAGGTCCGTTCGGGTAGTGGGGCTGGTGCCTCGATCGTCCCACGCCGGGGCGCCGGCCCGGGCAGGCACCGTTTGAGTCGCCTCCCGCGCGCCTGGTAACGTAGCCAGTCGCGCCCGGCGTCCACGTGGGCTGTCGCGCGCCCCACAATCTCGACGGAGAACCCGAGGCTTTCGCGTGGCGAACATCAAGTCCCAGCTCAAGCGCATCAAGACCAACGAGAAGGCGCGCCTTCGCAACAAGTCGGTGAAGTCGTCGCTGAAGACGGCCGTCCGCCGCTTCCGCGAGGCCGCCGACGCGGGCGACCGCGAGCAGGCCGTGATCGCGCTGCAGTACGCGTCGCGCCAGCTGGACAAGGCGGCGAGCAAGGGCGTGATCCACGCCAACCAGGCGGCGAACAAGAAGTCCGCGATGGCGCAGCGCGCCAACGCGCTCTGACCCGCTCCTAGCGCTCCACCGCAGAGCCGGCACCCCGTGGTGCCGGCTCTGCGACGTGCTCGCCCGCGCGTCAGTCGGCGGTGGCCCGGGCCGCGGCCAGGTCCATGATCGCCGCCTCCAGCGCGTACGACGGGTCGGCGGCCACGCCTTTCACGTCGGCGTTGAGGTCGGCGACGGTCCGCATGGCCCGGCTCAGACCGGCGGCGCTCCACCCGCGGGCCTGGGACTGCGCCCGCTTCACCTTCCAGGGCGGCATCCCCAGCGAGCTCGCCATCGCGTACGGATTGCCGCGACCGGCCGAGCTGACCCGGGCGATCGAGCGCACCCCGTCGGCGAGCGCGTCGGCGACCAGCACGTGCGCCACCCCGACGGCCAGCGCCCAGCGCAGCGCCTCCAGCGCGCCCGGCACGTCCCCGACCACCGCCCGGTCGGCGACCGCGAACCCGGTGACCTCGGCCCGCCCGCGGTGGTAGCGGGTCACCGCGTCGGCATCGATCCGCCCGCCGGTGTCGGAGACGAGCTGGGACGCCGCGGTCGACAGCTCGCGCAGGTCGTTGCCGACCGCGTCCAGCAGTACCGCGACCGCCCCGGCGGTGATCGCCCCACCGTGCCGGGCGACCTCGGCCCGGACGAACTGCTGGCGCTCCTCCGGCCGGGTCAGCTTCACGCACTCGACCACGACCGCGCCGGCCTTGCGCACCGCGTCGACCAGTGCCTTGCCCCGCGCGCCGCCCGGATGCACGACGACCAGGACGACCTCGTCGGTCGGGTCGGTGACATAGGACCGCAGCGCCTCCACCACGTCGGCCTTGGCCTCGTGCGCGCCGCGGATCACCACCACCCGGCGGCCGCCGAACAACGCGGGGCTCAGCAGGTCGAACAGGTCGGCGGCGGCGAGCTCGCCACCGGCCAGCTCACGGACGTCAGCCTCCGGGTCGGCGGCCCGGGCGGCGGCGGCCACCTCGGCGACGGCCCTCGACACGAGCAGTTCCTCGTCGCCCAGGACGAGCCGGAGCGGGGCGTCCAGCGAATCGGCCACGCCGCCATCCTGGCACGCTCCGGCCGCGGGCCGGTGGGCGCTCACGGCGGCCGCTGCGGGCGGGTCACGACGGCGAGCCGCCCGTCCCGTCGCCGGACGGCGATGTCGCCGTCCCGGTCGGTGCGCAGCGCCCGGACACCCAGCCGATCCAGCTCGTGCAGCAGCGCCGGCGAAGGATGTCCGTAGTCGTTGTCCCGGCCGACGGAGATCACGCCGACGCTGGCCTGCACGGCTCGCAGGAAGGCCGGGCTCTGGTACGCCGATCCGTGGTGCGGCACCTTGAGGATCTCCGCACGCAGGTCCGCACCGGAGCGCACGAGCGCGTCCTGCGCCTCCACCTCGGCATCGCCGGTGAGCAGGAGCGTCGTGCCGCCGGTGGCGACCCGCAGCACCACCGAGGAGTTGTTCGGATCCGAGCGGGTGCCGTGGAACTGCTGCTGCGGCCCCAGCACGTCCACCACCAGGCCGCCGAACTCCCGTCGCTCCCCCACCGCGACCGTGCGGATCGGCATCCCGCGCTCGCGGGCGCCCTCCTGGACGTCCCGCCAGCCGCCGGGCGGCTCCCGGGACGGCCCGACGTCCAGCTCGCCCACCGACCGGCCGCGCAACACCCCGGCGAGCCCGTCGACGTGGTCGGCGTGCAGGTGGGTGAGCAGCAGCAGCGGCACCGATCGCACGCCGAGGCGGCGCAGGCAGCCGTCGACCGCGATCGGGTCCGGCCCGGCGTCGACGACCATGGCCGCGCCGGGACCGGCGTGCACGACGAGTGCATCGCCCTGCCCGACCGAGCAGGCGACGAACAACCAGCCGGCCGGCGGCCAGCCCGGCAGCACCGTCCGTACCGGCACCAGCACGACAGCGGCCCCCACCACCAGCGCGATCGCGAACCGGCGGGCCGGCCGCCAGCGGACCACCGCGACCGTGCCGCAGAAGGCGAGGACGAGGATCGCCGCGCCGGAGGTGCCACCGGGCCAGGACACGGCGGCGTCGGGCACATGCGCGGCCCGGGTGCCGACCGCGACCAGCCAGCGGACCGGCAGCCCGGCCGCCCGGGCCAGCCACTCCGCCGCCTGGTCCGACGCCGGCGACACGACCGCGGCCAGCACGCCCAGCACGGTGGCCGGCGCGACCGCCGGCTCGGCCAGCAGGTTGGCCGGGATGGAGACCAGGCTGACCGTGCCGCTGATCGCGGCGATGACCGGCGCGGTCGCCACCGTGGCGGCCGCCGGCACCGCCAGCGCCTCGGCCAGACCGGGCGGCACCCGCCGGGCCCGCAGGGCCGCCGCCCAACCGGGACCGAGCAGGATCAGCCCGGCAGTGGCCAACACCGACAGCGCGAAGCCCGGGTCCCGGGCCAGCGGCGGCGAGGCGAACATCAGGATCAGCACGGTCCCGCCCAGCGCCGGCAAGGCCGAGCGTGGCCGTCCGGTCGCCAGCGCGACCAGGGCCAGGGCGCCCATCACCGCCGCCCGCAGGACGCTCGGTGACGGCCGGGCCAGCACGACGAACCCGGCGATCGCGATCCCGGCCACCAGCGCCGACGTCCGCGGACCGACCGTCGCCCCGCGCAACAGCAGCAGGACGGCGCCGACGACGATCGCCACGTTGGTGCCGCTGACGGCCGTCAGGTGGGACAGCCCGGCGGTCGTGAAGTCGTCCGCCAACGCTGGGTCGAGGCCGCTCACATCCCCGTCGACCAGGCCCGGCAGGAGTCCTCGCGGACCGTCGGGCAGCACGCCGGCGGCGTCCCGGAGCCCGGCCCGGAGGTGGCCGGCGGCGGTCTGGAGCCGCGACGGCGGCCCGACCCGGCTCGGTGCCGAACGGGCGGACAGCACGGCGACGGTCAGGTCGTCGCGGGTCGGCGGCCCGAGCCGGCCCTCCGCGCGGACCAGCTGGCTCGGCAGCAGGCCGCTCCACCCGTCGGCCGGCGCCAGGACCAGCACGCGGCCCGACACCGACCACCGCCGGCCGGCGGCCGTGACCTCCCGGACCTGGGCTCCGACCAGCACGCTCGGCGGCCCGGCGGCTCCCGCCAGCGGCCGCGGGTCGTCCCTGATCACCAGCTCCAGCGTCACGCTCGCCCGCCGCTCGGCCAGCGCGCCCAGCGGCGACTGCTCCACCGCGGAGACCCGTGCCGCCGTGGCCAGCGCTGCCGCGCCCGCGCACCCCAGCACGAGCGCCGCCGTGGCGGCCCACCGTCGCCGCCCGGCCAGTGCCACCAGCGCCGCCCCGAGCGCCGCCGCACCGAGCACGGCGCCCCGCCCTGCGGGCAGGCCAAGTGCCGCGAGCACGCTGAGCCACGCGCCCACCGCCCCCACCGCCAGGCGCAGGTCCGCGGGCGGCTCCTCTGCCGGCTCATCGGTGCCGGTGGGCGGGGCCATGTCAGACCCGGACCAGGTCGCGGAGCTGGGCCATGCGGGACTCGCCGATGCCGGGCACGTCGGCGAGCTGGTCGACCGTGGCGAACTGGCCGTGGGCGGTCCGCCAGTCCAGGATCCGCTGGGCCAGGACGGGTCCGACGCCGGGCAGGGTGTCGAGGTCGGCCAGCGTCGCGGTGTTGAGGTCGACCGGCCCGGTCGACCCGGCCGCAGCGCCCGGGGCGGCGCCGGCGGCGGGCGCGGGGCCCGGGACACCGACCGCGACCAGCTCGCCGTCGGTGAGCTTGCGGGCGAGGTTGAGCGTCTCCAGGTCGGCGCCCGGCAGCGGTCCACCGGCCGCTCGCAGCGCGTCGATCACCCGCGCCCCGGCCGCCACGGTGACGACACCGGGACGCCGTACCTTCCCGGTCACCGCCACCACGAGCGACGACGCGGGAGCGGACGGACCGGATCCGGCGGTCGCCACTGCCGCGACCGCCACGGCCGGGGGCTCGATGGCCTCGGGCCGCGGACGCCCGTGCCAGGCGAGCAGCCCGACGACCGCGGCCGCCGCCAGGGCGGCGGCCACCAGGACCACCGCTCCCCGCCGCCCCGGATCGGTCCGGGCACCGCGCAACCCGACCGGCGACCATCGGTCGACCAGCCGGCGCCACCGACTCCCGCCGATGTCGACACCACCTGGATCGTCGTCCTTTGTGGACTCGGGTGACTCTCCGATCGAAGTGGAGTCCACAGTGGACTCCCGTGGAGTGCCGGCGGACTCCAGCAAGAGTCGGAGTCGTTCCACCACGGCGTCGCTTGTGGAGGGACGTCTACGGTCCCGGGAGGCGGTTCGCACGCGAGGAACCGTACGAACGCCGGGTCAACCCCGGGAAGGGTCGATCCTCGATCTGTGGACGACGGTCGAGCCTGTGGACAACGAGTTGGGCGGACCGGATTCCGGGGCTAACTTCGCCGGCATGACGGGGACCCAGCCGCGGACCGCGGCCTCAGCAGGGCGTGTACGACACCCAGGTCGTCTGCACGGCGCGACCGGCGTGCTCCACCCGCAGCCGCACCGGCCCGCACGGCACCGGCTCGATGAGAAACCGGCCGAGCTCGTCGATGGGCACCTCCGCGGACCCGCCGTCGCCCGCCTGCACCTCGACCGCTCTCGCGCCGGCCGGGAAGATCTGGCCGACCAGTGCGCACCCGTCGGCCTCGGAGCTGACCTCGACCTCGATCGAGAGGTCCTCCCCGTGCACGACCGCGCCGAAGCCGAGCATCCGGGGCTCCAGCGTCGCCTGCGACCGCACCGCCAGCTCCGGCTCCTGGTCGACCAGCGAGTCGAAGGACAGCTCGGCCAGCTCGGCGTCGATCGTGCGCCAGCAGAACGAGCGGCGCACCTGCTCCAGCAACTGCGGAGGCATCGGGTCTGCCCGCGCCAGCAAGCCCTGCAGCTCGCCCAGCAGGGCGTCGCCACCCCCCACAGCGGTCATCGCTCCCCCTCGCGATCGATGGTGGCCCGAGCAGGCCGACCGCGGGTCGGGGAGACCTCGTCTCCCGGCCCGGAGCCCGGTCTCGCCTGCAGGGTCATAGGTCCTCGATCGCCGCTCGTCGCCATGTACGGAGCCGACCGCCGGGCAATGCCCGGCGGCCGACCCCCGCTCTCGACTGGTAGGAGCAACCGAGGACTCCGCCTGATACGGCTGATCGGCAGATCGCTTGTCCTCCGCGCCCGGTTCACCCGAATGCGCGGGAGGTCACGGCCTGACCACGACGACGCCGAGCACGCCCGGCCCGACGTGCGCGCCGACGACGGCACCGACCTCCGACGTGTAGAACTGGCGGACCTTCGGCAGCCGTGCCCGCAGCCGGTCGGCCAGCAACCCGGCCCGCTCGGCGGCGGCGAGATGATGCACGGCGACATCGGCCGGGCCGTCGCCGGCCGCGGCCACGGCCAGCGCCTCCAGCCGGGCGACGCCCTTGCTGACCGTGCGGACCTTCTCCAGCGGGACGATCCGGCCCTCCCGCACGTGCAGGATCGGCTTCACCGACAGCGCCGTGCCGAGCAGCGCCTGCGCGGCACCGATGCGGCCACCGCGACGCAGATGCTCCAGGGTGTCCACGTAGAACAGGGTGGTGGTGCGCTCGGCCGTGTTCACCGCCGCCTCGTACACGGTCTCCTGGGTGCCCCCCGCCGCGGCCGCCTCCGCGGCCGCGAGCACGGCGAAGCCGAGACCCATCGCGGCCGACCTGGAGTCGACGACCCGGATCCGGTCGGAGCCGACCTCGGCGGCGGCCAGCCGGGCCGAGTCCCAGGTGCCGGAGAGCTCCCGGGACAGGTGCAGCGAGACCACGTCGGACGCACCCCGGTCCAGCGCGTCCCGGTAGACCGCGGCGAACTGGGCCGGTGTCGGCCGGGACGTGCTCACCGGCACCCAGGCGGCCAGGGCGGAGGCGACCTCGGCCGGCGTCACCTCGCTCCCCTCGGCCCCGGAGCGGCCGCCGAGCACGACCTGGAGCGGCACCACCTCGACCGACAGCCGGTCGGCCAGGCCGTCGGGCAGATAGGCGGTGGAGTCGGTCACGACCGCGACACGACCACCCATGCGAGCACCGTATCGGGCTCAGCCCGGTACGACGTTCACCAGCCTCGGCGGTCGCACCACGACGGTCCGCACCGAGCGCTCCCCCAGCGCCCGGACCACCGCCGGGTCGGCCAGCGCCAGCTCGCGCAGCGCGTCCTCGGCGATGTCCGGGGCCACGCTCAGCCGGGCCCGCACCTTGCCGGCGACCTGGACCACCGCCGTGACGCTCTCCTCGACCAGCAGCGCCGGATCGGCGACCGGCCAGCCGGCCAGCGCCACCGTCGGGTCGTGGCCCAGCGTGGCCCACATGTCCTCGGCGCAGTACGGCGCGAAGATCGACAGCATCACCGCGATCGCCTCGGCGGCCTCCCGCACCGCGGGATCGCCGCCGCCCGGGCCGCCGTCGATGGCCTTGCGCGTCGCGTTCACCAGCTCCATCAGCCGCGCGATGGCCACGTTGAAGCGGAACGACTCGACCAGCGAGCCGATCTCGGCGATCGACCGGTGCGTCGCCGTCCGCAGCGCGACGTCGCCGGCGGACGGGTCGGTGCCCGCGGGCGAGGTGACGTCGCCGGCGACCCGCCAGGCCCGGGCCAGGAACTTGCCCGACCCGGTCGGCGACACGTCCGCCCAGTCGACGTCCTCGTCCGGCGGCCCGGCGAACAGCATCGTCAGCCGGATCGCGTCGACGCCGTGCTCGGCCAGCTCGACGCCCAGGTCCACGCCGTTGCCCAGCGACTTGGACATCGACTTGCCCTGGTTGATGACCTGGCCCTGGTTGTGCAGCGAGCGGAACGGCTCGACGAAGTCGACGTGACCCAGGTCGTGCAGCACCTTGGTGATGAACCGGCTGTACAGCAGGTGCAGGATCGCGTGCTCGACGCCCCCGGTGTAGTGGTCGACGGCGCCCCAGCGCCGCATCTCGACCGGGTCGATGGCGACGTCGTCGCGGTCAACGGACGGGTAGCGCAGGAAATACCACGACGAGTCGACGAAGGTGTCCATCGTGTCGGTGTCCCGCTCGGCCGGGCCGCCGCACCGGGGGCAGGTCGTGCGCACCCAGTCCGTCGCCGCGGCCAGCGGGGACACGCCCTTCGGCTGCAGGTCGGCACCGCGCAGGTCGGGCAGCCGCACCGGCAGCTGGTCGTCGGGGACGGGCACCTCGCCGTCGACCGCGCAGTGCACGATCGGGATCGGTGCGCCCCAGTAGCGCTGGCGGGAGACCAGCCAGTCACGCAGCCGGTAGTTCAGCGAGCCGTGCCCGCCACCGGCCTCCTCCAGCTCACGCACGATCGCCGCGATGGCGGCCTCCTTGCGCAGCCCGTTCAGCGAGCGGGAGTTGACCAGCTCGCCGTCGCCGGAGGTCGCGATCCCGGTCTCGGCCGGGTCGGGCTCACCGGTCTCCACGACCACCCGCACCGGCAGCCCGAACTTGCGGGCGAAGTCCAGGTCGCGCTGGTCGTGCGCGGGCACGGCCATGATCGCGCCGGTGCCGTAGTCGGCCAGCACGTAGTCGGCGGCCCACACCGGGATCCGCTCGCCGTTGACCGGGTTGATCGCATACCGGCCCAGGAAGACGCCGGTCTTCTCGCGGCCCTCGGCCAGCCGGTCGATCTCGGTCAGCCGGCGGACCTGCTCCCGGTACGCCTCGAAGTCGGCGCGCTGCTCGGGCGTGCACAGCTCCTCGGCCAGCCGCGAGTCGGCGGCGACCACGAAGAAGGTCGCGCCGTACAGGGTGTCGGGGCGGGTCGTGAACACCGTGACCGGCTCGGGCCGGCCCTCGATGGCGAAGTCGACCTGGGCGCCGGCGGAGCGGCCGATCCAGTTGCGCTGCATGGTCAGCACGCGCTCCGGCCAACGCCCCTCCAGCTGCGCCATGTCGTCCAGCAGCCGCTCGGCGTAGTCGGTGATCCGGAAGTACCACTGGGTCAGCTCGCGCTTGGTCACCGGCGTCCCGCAGCGCTCGCAGGCGCCGGCCACGACCTGCTCGTTGGCCAGCACGGTCTGGTCCTTCGGGCACCAGTTGACCTGCGAGGCCTTCCGGTAGGCCAGGCCCCGCTCGTGCAGCTGCAGGAACAGCCACTGGGTCCAGCGGTAGTACTCCGGGTCGGAGGTGTGCAGCCGGTGCGACCAGTCGAAGGAGATCGCGAACCGGCGGAACGACTCGGCCTGGGTCTCGATGTTCGCGTACGTCCAGCCGGCCGGGTGGGAGTTGCGCTTGATCGCCGCGTTCTCCGCGGGCAGGCCGAAGGAGTCCCAGCCGATCGGGTGCAGCACGTCGTAGCCGCGCTGGAACCAGTGCCGCGCGACCACGTCACCGATCGCGAACGCCTCGGCGTGGCCCATGTGCAGGTCGCCCGACGGGTACGGGAACATGTCCAGCGCGTACCGCCGCTCGGCGTCGGGACCGCGCTGGCCGGCCCGGAACGGGTCCAGCTTCTCCCACTCCGGCAGCCACCGCTCCTGGATGGCCCGCCAGTCGTAGCGGTCTTCGGTCATCGTCGTCGCTCCTGTCGAGGCTCGTTCCCGGCGGTGAGGCAAAGAAAAGAGCCCCCGTGTCCACGAGGGCTCGCCGCGCTGACGTCGATCCTGGTCAGCGCGGCCCGGGAAGGAGCAGGCGTCCGGCAATGCTCACAGGTCGATACTAGCGCGTCCGGGCAACCGCGATCGCACCGCCGCGGCCACCACCCGGCCCACCTCGGCGTGGCAGTCCCAGCCCCAGTGGATGCCGTCCGGGCTGCACCGGCCCAGCGGCAGGTGCCGGCCCACCACGGTCGCGACGTCGACCATCGGCACGTCCTCGCGCCGCCCCCAGGCTCGGGCCGCCGCCACAGCGGGAGCGTGGCCGCTGCTGACCGCGCCGTAGAGCGGGGCCCGGTGCGGCGGCGGCAGGATGCCGAACACGGGCACGCCGGGGTGGTAGTAGCGAATGCCGTACACGCACAGAGAGAGGTAGTGGTCGGTCAGCCGCTGCGGCAGGGTCCGCCACCGGCCACCGGTGAGCCGGGCGCCGACCGGCTGCGCCTTGAGGTACGCGGTCCGCGCGGCCCGGTGCAGTGCCGGTGGGCGGAGGTAGCCGATGCCCTCCCGCAGGTAGGTCGGCAGCACCGCGGGCAGGTAGTCCATCCCGCCGACGGCCAGCAGCACGGCCTCGGCCCGGGGCAGCAGCACCGAGTAGACGTGCGGGTCGCGGGTCAGCGCCCACCAGGCGTCGCGGGCGGTCCAGCCGCGCCGGGCCACGAGGTCCAGCGTGGTGTCGAGCTCGGCCGCGGCGACGTTGCCGAACAGGCCGGGATGGGTGCTCAGCTCGCCGCGCTCGGGCCCGTGGAACGACAGCGAGTCGGCCACCACCAGCAGGCTCACCGCGTCACCCGCTCACCGGCCGGGACCGGCGTCGACCGCCTCGGCGTCCACCGGGGTCGGCTCCGGGTCAGCCGGAGCGGGCTCGGCCGCGGCTGTCGCGGATCCGTCCGAAGTGGACAGTCCGGTGACCGGCGTGCCCAGCGGCCCGAGGTTGTGCGCCCGCAACCGCCAGCCGTGCTCGTCCTCGGTGAACTCGCTCCACCGCCCGTTGCCGAGCGGGCCGACGGCGCGCCAGCCGGTCACCGGCAGGCCCAGCAGCCGCCCGGTCAGCGCCATCGCGGTCGCGCTGTGGGTGACGAGCACGACCGTGTCGCCGTCCGCCGCGGCCAGGGCGGCCATGGCCCGGTCACCGACCTCGGCGCGCGACTCGCTGCCCTCCTGGTGCACCTCCCGGCCGGCCAGCCAGTGGCCGTACTCGTCCGGGTGGGCGCGGCCGACCTCGTCCCGGGTCAGTCCCTCCCAGCTGCCCAGGGAGCGCTCCCGCAGCCGCAGGTCCAGACCCACCGGCAGCCCGAGCAGCTCGGCCAGCGGTCGCGCGGTCTGGACGGCCCGGTGCAGGTCGGAGCTGACGATGGCGGTCGGCGCGTACGCCGCCAGCAGCCGCGCGCTGACCGTCGCCTGCCGCTGGCCGACCTCGTCCAGCGGTGGGTCGGCCTGGCCCTGGAAGCGGTGCTCGACGTTCCAGCGGGTGCGCCCGTGCCGCCACAGCAGCACGCGTCGGGTCGTCACGCGGTCACATACTCGGCCGGACAGGAAGGGCGGTCACCCGCCGGCCCGCTCCGCGCCGCCGCTGCCGGCTTGCGCGGGCAGCGACTGGTCGGTGAAGGGGATGGTCGGGCAGTCCTTCCAGAGCCGTTCGAGCGCGTAGAACGAGCGCTCCTCGGCGTGCTGCACGTGCACGACGACGTCGTTGAAGTCGAGCAGCACCCAGCGGCCCTCGCGCTCGCCCTCGCGGCGCACCGGCTTGACGCCGTCGCGGCGCAGCCGCTCCTCCACCGCTTCGACGATCGACTCGACCTGACGTTCGTTGGGCGCCGAGGCGATCACGAAGACGTCGGTGATGACGAGCCGGTCGCTGACGTCGAGGAGGACGACATCGGTGGCGAGCTTGTCGGCGGCGGCCTGGGCGGCGGCCAGCGCGATCTCGCGGGCCCGATCGGTGGCGGTCACGAGGCGGGTCACTCCATCTCTGCCGGCCGGGCGACCCGGCCGCGAATCTCGGCTGCCGTCCCACGGTACAGGCGGTGCTTGCCGATGTACTGCACGACGCCATCGGGCACCAGATACCAGACCGGGCGCCCGGCCAGCACCCGCTCCCGGCAGGCGCTGGAGGAGATGGCCATCGCCGGCACCTCGACCAGGCTCACCGCGTCCCGCGGCAGGTGGTCGTCGGACAGCACGTACCCGGGACGGGTGACGCCGATGAAGTGCGCCAGCCGGAACAGCTCGTCGGCGTCCTTCCAGGACAGGATCTGCTCCAACGCGTCCGCGCCGGTGATGAAGAACAGCTCCGCGTCCGGCTGCTGCTCGGCCAGGTCCCGCAGCGTGTCGATGGTGTACGTGGGCCCGGGCCGGTCGATGTCGACCCGGCTGACCCAGAACCCGGGGTTGGAGGCGGTCGCGATGACCGTCATCAGATACCGGTGCTCGGCCGGGCTGACCAGCTTGCCGGCCTTCTGCCAGGGCTCCCCGCTCGGCACGAACGCGACCTCGTCGAGCGAGAAGCGGCTCTGCACCTCGCTGGCAGCCACGAGGTGGCCGTGGTGGACGGGGTCGAACGTGCCACCCATGATGCCGAGCCGGATGCCTGCCACGGGGCCGACGCTAGACCGGCAGCAGCCGGCCGACGAAGTCGGTCAGCTGTGCCACGTTCCGGCACTCCACCATCTCGATGACCTCGCCGTACCGGTCGGCCACCGAATCGCCGCTGCCCCACTCGCGGCGGGGCTCGGGATTGAGCCAGTACGCATGACGGGACCGGTCGACCAGGCCCTTGAGCAGGGGCAGGGCCGGGTCGCGGTAGTTGGTCCGGGCGTCGCCCAGCACCAGCAGCGACGTCTTCGGCCCGACCGCGTCCGGCCACCGGTCGGCGAACACCCGGAACGAGTGGCCGTAGTCGCTGTGCCCGTCGTAGTGGACGAGGTCGGCCTCCCGGGACATTCGGCGGACCGAGTCGGCCAGGTCCGCACCCGGCCCGAACAGCCGCGTCACCTCGTCGCAGGTGTCGACGAACGCGAACGCCCGGACCCGGGAAAACTGCTCCCGCAGCGCCGCCGTCAGCATCAGCGTGAAGTGGGCGAAGCCGGCCACCGAGCCGCTGACGTCGCAGAGGACCACCAGCTCCGGCTTGTGCACGCGGCGCGGCCGGTGGTGGGTCACCACCGGCACCCCGCCGGTCCCGAGCGAGGCGCGGACGGTCCGGCGGACGTCCAGCCGGCCCTCCCGGCCGAGCCGGCGGCGCGCGGCCAGGCGGGAGGCCAGCCGGCGGGCCAGCGGCTGCACGGTGCGGCGCATGGCGGCCAGCTCGTCGCGCTGCGCCCGCAAGAAGTCGACCTGGTCGGCCAGCGGCGGCAGCGCGGTCCGGGCGACCTGGTCCCGGTCGCGTTCCTCGGCCACCCGGCGGCGGACCTCGGCCTCGACGTACGCGCGCAGGGCCGCGATCCGTTCCTGCAGCTGCTGCCGGGCCACCTGCTCGGCCAGGCCGCCGCGGGGCTCGCCGGCCAGCAGCGCGTCCAGCAGGGCGGCGATCAGCGTCTCCGGCGACAGCGCCCGCAGCACCCGGTAGGTGAACCAGGACTGCCGGCCCGGCTGCGCACCCAGGTGCCCGAGCTGGGACACCGCGAGCCGGGCGAAGCGGCGCAGCGCCTCGTCGTCGCCGTCCAGCAGCAGCTGGCGCAGCTCGTCCCGCAGCGCGTCCACGTCCGGCTCGGC
>DATINN010000672.1:0-7760 GCA_035474175.1 Mycobacteriales bacterium
ACGACCACGTCGCCGGCCTTGAGCTGGGCGCCGCGCCGGCTCTCGGGGCGGCCGTTGACGGTCACCTCGCCCGCCTCCAGCGCCGCCTTCGCCTGGCCGCCGTCGTCGACCAACCCGGCCAGCTTCAGGAACTGCCCCACCCGGATCGGCAGCTCCCGCACCGGCACGGTGTCGACAGGACCTTTGGCCACGTCGCCATCATGCCATGTGTAGGCTGTGTGTATGGCTGAGCCGATGGAGCGCCTGCAGATCCTGGTGACCCCGGAGCAGCGCCGCCGCCTGACAGTGATCGCGAGCCAGCGCGGCGAGCCGGTCACCGCCCTGATCCGGGAGGCGATCGACAGCAGGTTCCCGCCCAAGGTCAATCTCGAGGCCAGGCGGGCGGCCGCCCGCTTCCTCCTCGACCGGCCCAAGGTGCCCTACCTGCCGCCGGAGGAGCTGGACGCGCTTCTCGACGACCGTTTCGACGTGCCGGAGTGAGCGGCCCGTTCTTCATCGACACCAACGTCTTCATCTACGCGGTCGCCGAGGACTCCCCCTACCAGGCGGCGGCCGCCGAGACGATGGAGGCGCTCGGGGCGGGACGCGCCGCGGCCGCGGCCACGTCGGTGACGGTCGTCGAGGAGCTGTGGCACCAGGAGCTGAGCGGGCGGATCCCGGGTCTGGACGGCGCCGCGGACTCGGTCTTCACCTTGATGCGCCCTGTCCTGGCGGTGACCGACGACATCCTCGCGGCCGCCCTGGACCTGAAGGTCCGCGGGCTCGGCGCCAACGACCGGGTCCACGTCGCCACCTGCCACGCCAACGGCATCGACACCATCCTCACCGCGGACCGCGGCTTCGACGCCGCGCCCGGCCTCCGCCGGGTCGACCCGGCGGACCTCGCCGAGGTCCGCCAGCTGCTGGCCCGGCGCTAGCCCAGGTCGGCCAGGATCTGCCGGGCGGCGTTGTGGCCGGCGGCGCCGATCACCGAGCCGGCCGGGTGGCAGCCGGCGGCCCCGGCGTACACGCCGTCGACGCCGGTCGCGTACGGCATGCGGTCGGCGAAGGAGATCGAGTTGTCGACGTGCATGATGTTCGCGCTGGTGATGCCGAAGTGCTCGCGGATGCCCGGCGGGGCCAGCGCGTTCACGTCGACGAGCAGGTCCCGGGTGCCCGGCGCGTACGCCTCGACCAGGTCGAGCAGGTGGTCCACGTAGCCGTCCTGGGCCTCGGCCCAGGACGAGCCGGCCACCTCGTGCGGCACGCCCTGCACGAACAGCGCCGAGGAGTGGTTGCCGGCGTCGTCGGCCAGCGACGGGTCCAGCGTCGAGTGCAGATACCACTCCAGCGGCGGCGCGTCCGGCAGCCGGCCGGCGTTCGCGTCGTCGAAGGCGACCCGCAGCGCGGTCAGCACGCTGCCGTCGACCTCCGGCGGCAGCAGGTGCACGGTGGTGCCGTGCTGGCCGTGCCCCGGGTCGGGCAGCGCCGCGAACCGGGGCAGCCCGGCCAGGGCCAGGTTGACCTTCATCGTCTGCCCCGGCGAGCGCCGCGCGTAGCCGTCGATCCGGGCCCGCAGCGCGTCGGGGGTGGCGGAGCCGAGCAGCCCCGGCAGCCGGAACGCGTCGGTCGAGACCAGCACCACCCGCGCCGCCACGGACTCCCCCGCGGTGGTCACCACCCCGGCCGCCGCCCCGCCGGACAGCTCGATCGAGCCGACCTCGCAGCCGGTGCGGATCCGCGCCCCGGCCGCCGCGGCCAGCTCCGCCAGCCGGGTCGTCACCGTGCCCATCCCGCCCCGGACCACCATCCAGGTCCCGCCCGCGCCCGGCAGCCGGCACATGTTGTGCACCAGCAGGTTGTGCCCGGACCCGGGCGACCACGGCGAGCCGGTCAGGCCGGGCATCCCGTCGGTCACCGCGTACATGGCCTGGACGGTCTCGGACTCGAACCCGAACCGGTCCAGGTAGTCCATCGCCGACCCGCGGACCATGGTCACGAACGTGTCCCGCAACGCCGGCCGCACGTACCGCTCGGCCGTGTCCTCGACCGGCAACGGCGCCGCCAGCCAGGCCGGGGCCAGGTCCTCGCGCAGCTGCGCCAGCTCGGCGCCCAGCGCCTCGTCCGCCCGCGCGTCGGCCTCGGAGAAGAACTCCGCGAACTGCGCCCGGGCCGAGTCGCGGTCGGCCCCCAGCAGCAGCGCGCGCCCGTCCAGGGTGGGCAGGAAGTAGTGCGGGTCGCGGCGGACCAGCGGCAGGTCCAGCCCGAGCAGTGGCAGCAGCTCCGGCGGCATCAGCCCGAGCAGGTAGGCCCCGGTGGAGGCGGCCAGCCCCGGCGCCTTGCCGAACGGGTACTCGGTCCGGCAGGCGCCGCCGACGACGTCGGCCCGCTCCAGCACCTCGACCGACAACCCGGCCCGGGCCAGCAGGATCGCGGCGACCAGCCCGTTGTGGCCGGCCCCGACGACGACGACGTCGCTCATCGACCCGCTCCCCTCCTCGGCCCGCTCCTCGGCCTGCTCACCGGCCCCCTCACTGGTCCGATCATCGGCCCGCTCAGCGGCCCGCTCATCGGTCCGCCAGGCGGCGGACGAACTTCAGCCCGGACCAGACCGCGTCCACCGCCGCCACCTTGACGTCGACCAGCCCCGCCTCCAGGCCGTGCGCCCGGACCACGTTCTCGTCCAGGTCGGTGGCCACCCCGCTGCTCTTCTTCGGCCACGAGACCCACAGCGCCCCGGCCGGGGTGAGCCGGCCGACCTGGGGCGCGAAGCGCCGCCGCAGCGCCGCCCGGTCCGGGCAGAAGGCCAGGATCACGTCGTACGGCTGAGGCGTCGGCCGGGTGCCGACCCGGGCCCCCGGCGGCGCCGCCAGCGCGAACCCGTCCGGGGCGCCGACCAGCAGCACCCGGCTGGTCTCGCGGATCCCCAGCTTCACGGCCAGCGGCTTGCCGGAGTAACCGACGGGGGCGGTCATGGGCCCGACGGTACCGCCGCGCCTCGACCGGACCACCGATCCCCGACTCCACCCGCGGACGAGGCAATCGGTCTGACCCGTCTGCCAGGATGTCGTCTTGATCGGGGTTCGCCCCTGGATGCGTCCGGGGGCACAGTCGAACGGGAGGGAGAACCCGGTGGCAGACCAGCCGGGCCGCATCGTTGTGGCCGGCCTGTCCAAGACATTCGGGACGGTGCGAGCCGTCGACGACCTCAGCTTCACGGTGGAACCGGGTTCGGTGACCGGGTTCCTCGGCCCCAACGGGGCCGGCAAGACCACGACCCTGCGCATGCTGCTCGGCCTGGTCACTCCGACCAGCGGTGTCGCCACCATCGGCGGCGTGCCGTACGGGCAGATCCCGACGCCGATGCGCACGGTGGGAGCGGTGCTGGAGGCATCGAGCTTCCACCCGGGCCGCACCGCCCGCAACCACCTCCGGGTCTACGCGGCCGCCTCCGGCATCCCGGACCACCGCGCCGACGAGGTGCTGGCCCAGGTCGGCCTCACCGACGCCGCCAACCGCAAGGTGCGCGGCTTCTCGCTCGGCATGCGGCAGCGGCTCGGGCTGGCGTTCGCGCTGCTGGGCAACCCGCAGGTGCTGCTGCTGGACGAGCCGGCCAACGGCCTCGACCCGGAGGGCATCCGCTGGCTGCGCGGGTTCCAGCGGGCGCTGGCCGACGAGGGCCGCACGGTGCTGGTCTCCAGCCACCTGCTCACCGAGGTGCAGCTGATGGCCGACCGGGTGGTCATCCTCAGCCAGGGCAAGCTGGTCCGCGAGGGCTCCATGGTGGAGCTGGAGCGGGGCGCCGGCGAGACGGTCGTGGTGTCCTCGCCGACGCTGGACCAGCTCGGCGCCGCGCTGGCCCCGACCGGCGGCGAGATCACCCGCAGCGGGCCCGACCAGCTCCGGGTCACCGGGGTGCCGGCCGCCGCCATCGGGCACGCGGCCTTCGCCGCCGGGGTGGAGCTGCACGAGCTGCGCACCGAGCGGGCCGACCTGGAGAAGCTGTTCTTCTCGCTCACCGAGGGGCAGTTCCACGCGCCCACCGGCGGGCCGCCGCCGGGGGCACCACCCGGACCGCCGCCGGGGATGCCACCCGGCGCCGAGGTCCCGTCCGCGCCCGCACCCGGAGGTGTCCGGTGACCGTCGCCCTGCGCGCCGAGACGCGCAAGCTGCTCACCACCCAGGTCTGGTTCTGGATGGTCGTGCTGACGGCCGCCCTCACCCTGCTGGTGGCCTCGCTGGTGTCCGCGTTCACCAGCCCGGACGACGCCGGGATCCCGATCGAGGCGCTGCTCAACGGTGTCGTCGGGTTCTCGGTGCTGATCGCCTCGGTGCTCGGCGTGATCGGGGTGACCGGCGAATACCGCCACCTCACGGTGACGCCGACGTTCCTGTCGGTGCCGAAGCGGGGCACCGTGATCACCGCGAAGCTGGTGACCTACCTGGTCACCGGGCTGCTGCTCGGGGTGCTCACGGTGGCGCTGGCGCTGGCCGTGGCGGTGCCGTGGCTCAACGCCCGCGGCATCGACGTCGACCTCGGCGCCAGCAGCACCGTGCGGATCATGATCGGCGGCATCATCGCCTCCGGCATCTGGGGCGTGATCGGCATCGGCATCGGCGCGCTGCTGCGCAACCAGGTCGCCGCGGTCGTGGGCATCGTGCTCTACCGGTTCCTGATCGAGGGGATCCTGTCCGCGATCCCGAAGGTCAAGGAGGCCTATCCCTACCTGCCCGGTGGGGCGACCAACTCGCTGCTGACCACCTCCGACCCCAACGTCAACGACGGCAGCCTGCACCTGCTCTCGCCGTGGGCCGGCGGCCTGCTGCTCCTGGCGTACGGGTTGGTGTTCGCGGTCGTCGGCACGATGCTCACGGTCCGTCGCGACGTGACCTGATCGGAGCACCCCGCGCCGCACTGCCGCGGCGCCGTTCGGACCGGGCCGGGCGCCCGTCCCGCTGTGCACACCAGCGGGACGGCGCCCGGCCTCCGACGTCATCCGGCCCGGCGGACCGCGTCACATCCCCGCCTGGACAGGTGAACGGCCACTCAGCGGTAACCTTGACCAGATCCCCAGCCCCAGCGCGGAAGAGGCGACCGCAGGCGTGTCGACGCACAGTGCCCCGAGCGGATTCGGACCCAACGACTGGCTAGTCGAGGAGATGTACGAGCGTTTCCTGGACGACCCCGGAAGCGTCGACCCCGCCTGGCACGAGTTCTTCGCTGATTACTCTCCGGACTCGGACGGGAGCGCGGCGGCGGCGCCGCCGCCGACCAACGGGACCCGGGCCGCCAACGGGGCGACGGACCGCGCGCCGGCGCCGGTCGCGCAGCAGGAGCCGCCCGCGCCGGCCGGCGGGAAGGCCGCCGCGCGGCCGAGCACGCCGGCCGCCGCGAGCTCCGGCCCGCAGGGCGCCGGTAACTCGGGCGCGCAGGACGCCGCGAGCTCCGGCCCGCAGGCGGCCGGTGACTCCGGCACGCAGGCCGACAAGTCCGCCCCGAGGTCCGGCGGGCAGGCCGCCGCGCCGCCCGCGACCCAGGCCGTCGAGCAGCCCGCCGCGCAGGCGGACAAGCCCGCCGACAAGTCCGGCAGCTCCGGCCCGCAGGCCGACAGGTCCGGCGCCCAGGTCGCCGACAAGCCCGGCGACAAGTCCGGTGGCAAGCCCGCCGCGAAGGTCGCCGACAAGCCGACCCCGAAGCCGGCCGACAAGCCGGCCGACAAGCCCGCCGCGAAGGCGGCATCCGGGCCGGCGAGCCAGACGCTGCGCGGCGCCGCCGCCCGCGTCGTCGCCAACATGCAGACGAGCCTGACCGTGCCGACCGCGACCAGCGTCCGCGCGGTCCCGGCCAAGCTGCTCATCGACAACCGCATCGTGATCAACAACCACCTGCGCCGGGCCCGCGGCGGCAAGGTGAGCTTCACCCACCTGATCGGCTACGCGCTGGTCCGGGCCCTGCGCACGCACCCGGAGATGAACAACGCCTTCGGCGAGGTCGACGGCCGCCCGGCGCTGCTCACCCCCGAGCACATCAACCTCGGCCTGGCCATCGACCTGCAGGCCAAGAACGGCTCCCGCTCGCTCGTCGTCGCCGGGGTCAAGGGCACCGAGTCGATGGACTTCGCCCAGTTCCTGGCCGCGTACGAGGACGTCATCCGGCGGGCCCGGCAGGGCAAGCTCACCGCCGACGACTTCGCCGCGACCACGATCAGCCTGACCAACCCGGGCACGATCGGCACCGAGCACTCCGTCCCCCGGCTCATGCAGGGCCAGGGCGCGATCATCGGCGTCGGCGCGATGGAGTATCCGGCCGCCTTCGCCGGGATGAGCGAGGAGGCGCTGGCGCAGACCGCGATCAGCCGCACCGTCACCCTGACCTCCACGTACGACCACCGGATCATCCAGGGCGCGCAGTCCGGCGAGTTCCTCAAGCGCATGCACGAGCTGCTGCTGGGCGAGGACGAGTTCTACGACGAGATCTTCCAGGCCCTGCGCATCCCGTACGAGCCGGTGCGCTGGGTCCAGGACCACTCGTTCAGTCACGAGGGCCAGATCGACAAGGCCGCCCGGGTCATCGAGCTGATCAACGCCTACCGGACCAACGGCCACCTGATGGCCGACACCGACCCGCTCGAGTTCAAGATCCGCAGCCACCCCGACCTGGACGTGATCCGGCACGGGCTGACCCTGTGGGACCTGGACCGGGTCTTCCCCGTCGGCGGGTTCGCGGGCGAGCGGACGATGAAGCTGCGCGAGATCCTCGGCGTGCTGCGCGACGCCTACTGCCGCCGCGTCGGTGTGGAATACATGCACATCACCGACCCGGAGGAGCGCCGCTGGCTCCAGGAGCGGATCGAGGTCCGCAGCGACCAGATCGACCGCGAGGAGCAGAAGCACGTGCTCGGCCGGCTCAACGCGGCCGAGGCGTTCGAGACCTTCCTGCAGACGAAGTACGTCGGGCAGCGCCGGTTCTCGCTGGAGGGCGCCGAGTCGGTGATCCCGCTGCTGGACTCGGTGCTGACCGAGGCCGCCGGCCAGGGCCTGGACGAGGTCGTCGTGGGCATGCCGCACCGCGGCCGGCTCAACGTGCTGGCCAACATCGTCGGCAAGTCGTACGGGAAGATCTTCGCCGAGTTCGAGGGCAACATCGACCCGAAGTCCAGCCACGGCTCCGGCGACGTGAAATACCACCTGGGCTCGGCCGGGACGTTCACCTCCCGCACCGGCGCGAAGATCAAGGTCTCGCTCACCGCCAACCCCTCCCACCTGGAGGCGGTCGACCCCGTGGTCGAGGGCATCGTGCGGGCCAAGCAGGACCTCATCGACAAGGGCGAGGCCGGCTTCACCGTGCTGCCGGTGCTCATGCACGGCGACGCCGCGTTCGCCGGGCAGGGCGTGGTCGCGGAGACGCTCAACCTCTCCCAGCTGCGCGGCTACCGCACCGGCGGCACCGTGCACCTGGTCGTCAACAACCAGGTCGGCTTCACCACCTCGCCGGCCGCGGCCCGCTCCAGCATCTACTCCACCGACGTGGCCCGGATGATCCAGGCCCCGATCTTCCACGTGAACGGCGACGACCCCGAGGCCTGCGTACGGGTGGCCAAGCTGGCCGTCGAGTATCGCCGGGAGTTCAAGAAGGACGTCGTCATCGACATGGTCTGCTACCGGCGGCGGGGCCACAACGAGACCGACAACCCGTCGTTCACGCAGCCGCTGATGTACGACATCATCGACAAGAAGCGCTCGGTCCGGAAGCTCTACACCGAGGCGCTGATCGGCCGCGG
>DATINN010000673.1:0-6430 GCA_035474175.1 Mycobacteriales bacterium
ACGCCCCAGGCCTCGGTGAACAGCCACTCGTTGTCCGGGTCGTTGATCCGGGCCACCACCCGGCGGACCGCGAACTCGGTCTTGGACAGCAGCGAGACGACCAGGTTGACCTTGTCGTCGCCGGTGGCGGAGATGACCACGTCGCAGTCCTGCAGCCGGGCCTCCTCCAGCGAGGCCAGCTCGGCCGCGTCGGCGTTGAGCCACTCCGCGTTGGGCACCCGGGACGGGTCGACCTTGTCCGGGTCGCGCTCGATCAGCATCACGTCGTGCCCGTGGTCGAGCAGCTCGTGCGCGATGGACCGGCCCACGCCCCCGGCGCCGGCGATGGCGACCCGCATCAGTGGTGTCCCTCGAGGGTGGGGGCGGTGCCGGCGACCCGCTCGACGGCGTCGGCGATGTCGTCGGTGACCAGCAGGTGGACCTGGTCGCCGTCCTGCAGCATGGTGCCGCTGGTGGGCAGCAGGCCGCGGCCGAACCGGGTCACGAACGCCACCCGCGCCTCGGTCGCCGCCTCCAGCGTCTTCACCTTGTGGCCGACCCAGTCCTCGTGCAGCGGGACCTGCACCAGCGACACGGCGCCGGACGGGTCGCGCCAGTCCTCGACGTGCTTGTCGCCGAGCAGCGCGGACAGGAACCGGTGCACGGTCCAGGGCACGGTGGCGACGGTCGGGATGCCGAGCCGCTCGTAGACCTCGGCCCGCTTGGGGTCGTAGATGCGGGCGACCACGTGCTCGACGCCGAAGGTCTCCCGGGCCACCCGGGCCGAGATGATGTTGGAGTTGTCGCCGCTGCTGACCGCCGCGAACGCGCCGGCCCGGCCGATGCCGGCCTTGCCCAGGGTCTCCCGGTCGAAGCCGACACCGGTCACCTGGTCGCCCGCGAACTCCGGCCCGAGCCGGCGGAAGGCGGCCGGGTTCTGGTCGATGATGGCGACCGAGTGACCGGCCCGTTCCAGGTTGCGGGCGAGACTCGAGCCGACCCGGCCGCAGCCCATCACCACGATGTGCACGTCCGGACGGTACCCCGAGGCCTGTCGTCCACAGCCGGTCGGCCGCCCCTTCCGCACGCCGCCGGGGACCGTACGCTTGATTCGTGTCGCTGCTGACGAGGGTCACCAAGCGGCTGGTGATCGGGCGTCCGGTCAGCAGTGACCGGCTTGGGGACACGGCGCTGTCCAAGCGCATCGCGCTGCCCATCTTCGCCAGCGACGCCCTGTCCTCGGTGACGTACGCGACGCAGGAGATCCTGCTCGTGCTGACCGTCGCCGGCACGGCGTACCTGTTCGCGGCGCCGTGGGTGGCGGCCGCGATCGTGCTGCTGTTCGCGATCGTGGTCGCGTCGTACCGGCAGGTGGTCCGGGCCTACCCGTCCGGCGGCGGCGACTACGAGGTCGCCACCAAGAACCTGGGGCGTTACGCCGGGCTGACCGTGGCCAGCGCGCTGCTGGTCGACTACGTGCTCACGGTCGCGGTGTCGGTGTCGGCCGGGGTGGACAACGTGATCTCGGCGTTCCCCGACCTCAACCCGGCCCGGGTGGGGCTGGCGCTCGGCCTGGTCGCGATCCTGGCCGCGGCCAACCTCCGCGGCATCCGCGAGTCGGGCACCGCGTTCGCCATCCCGACCTACCTGTTCACCGCGGGCGTGGTCGTGCTCATCGTCACCGGGCTGGTGCGGGTGCTGTTCGGCAGCAGCCCGCAGGCGGAGAGCGCGGCCTGGGCGATCGAGCCCGAGCCCGGGCACACCAACCTGACCGGGCTGGCGCTGGTGTTCTTCGCGCTGCGCGCGTTCTCCTCCGGCTGCACGGCGCTGACCGGGATCGAGGCCATCGCCAACGGGGTGCCGGCGTTCCGGCCGCCGAAGAGCCGCAATGCGGCGATCACGCTGGGGATGCTCGGGCTGCTGGCGATCACGATGTTCGCCGGGATCACCGCGCTGGCGCTGGTCGCCGACGTGCACGTGGCCACCAACACCTGCGACCTGATCGGGTTCCCGGGCAACTGCGTCACCGATCCCCAGCGGACCGTCATCGCCCAGCTCGGCGCGGCCGTGTTCGGCGGCGACCACTCGGTCGGCTTCTTCTACATCCAGGCCGTGTCGGCGCTGATCCTGGTGCTGGCGGCCAACACCGCGTTCAACGGGTTCCCGCTGCTGGGCTCGGTGCTGGCCCAGGACCGCTACCTGCCGCGGCAGCTGCACACCCGCGGCGACCGGCTGGTGTTCTCCAACGGCATCCTGGTGCTGGCCGGGTTCGCGATGCTGCTGATCTTCGCCTTCGACGCGTCGGTGACCCGGCTGATCCAGCTCTACATCATCGGCGTGTTCACCTCCTTCACGCTCGGGCAGCTGGGCATGGTCCGGCACTGGAACCGGTCACTGCGGACGGTCGACGACCCGGGCGAGCGGCACCGGATGCGGCGGTCCCGGGTGATCAACGCGACCGGCGGCACCGTGACCGCGGTCGTGCTGGTGATCGTGCTGATCGAGAAGTTCCTGCTCGGGGCCTGGATCGTGGTCGTGGCCATGCCGGTCATCTTCTGGACCATGAAGTCGATCAACCGGCACTACACCCGGGTGTCGGAGGAGCTGGTGCCCGACGACGAGCGCGGCATGCTGCCGAGCCGGGTGCACGCGATCGTGCTGGTCTCCAAGCTGCACAAGCCCACGCTGCGCGCGCTGGCGTACGCGAAGGCGACCCGGCCGGACACGCTCACGGCGCTGACGGTCAACGTCGACGACGAGGAGACCCGGGCCCTGCAGGCGGAG
The DNA here is from genome assembly GCA_035474175.1 of Mycobacteriales bacterium. GTDB lineage: Bacteria > Actinomycetota > Actinomycetes > Mycobacteriales > CADCTP01 > CADCTP01. The sequence goes on from DATINN010000673.1 coordinate 2,764, forward strand.
TGGGACCGGCGGGCGATCCGGCTGCCGCTGACCGTGGTCGAGTCGCCGTACCGGGAGATCACCCGGCCGGTGCTCGACTTCGTGAAGCGCCAGCGGCGGGAGTCGCCGCGCGACGTGGTCGCCGTCTTCGTGCCGGAATACGTGGTGGGCCGCTGGTGGGAACACCTGCTGCACAACCAGAGTGCGCTGCGGTTGAAGGGACGGCTGCTGTTCACGCCCGGGGTGATGGTGACCTCGGTGCCGTGGCAGCTGGCGTCGTCCGCGCGGGCGGCCCGGCGGCCGGAGCGGTCCCAGCCCGGGATGGCGCGGCGCGGTCTGGACGACCGCGCCCGCCCCGACAGCGGCGCGCCCGACCAGGTCCGGGCGGCCCCGGCCCCGGGGGCGACCTCGCCCGGGCCGGGGGGCCGGCCACCCGAGGCCCGGGCCGGCGCCGACGCCGACCACCCGTGACCGGGCCGGCACACCGGGGGGCGTGGTGAGCCGGGCGCCGGCGGGGGCGCGGCGGGGGAGGGCCGGGGCGGCCCGCCCGGCCCGGCGCGGACCGTGGCTGGGGCGGGAGTTCGAGGTGGAGGTCGGGCCGGTCGCGCACGGGGGACACTGCGTGGCCCGGCACGAGGGGCGGGTGCTGTTCGTCCGGCACACCCTGCCGGGCGAGCGGGTCGTGGCCCGGGTGACGGAGGACCGCGGCGGCGGGTTCTGCCGGGCCGACGCGATCCGGGTGCTGGCGGCGGCGCCGGAGCGGGTCGAGCCCCCCTGCCCGCACGCCGGTCCGGGCCGGTGCGGCGGCTGCGACTGGCAGCACGCGTCCGGGGCGGCGCAGCGGGCGCTGAAGGCGGCCGTGGTCCGCGAGCAGCTGACCCGGCTGGCGAAGCTGCCGGACGTGCCGGTCACCGTCGAGGAGCTGCCCGGCGGCCTGCTCGGCACCCGGACCCGGGTCCGCTACGCCGTCGGTCCCGACGGGCACACCGGCCTGCGCCGGCACCGCTCGCACGAGCTGGAGCCGGTCTCCCACTGCCCGCTCGGGACGGATGCGGTCACCGCCGCCGGCGCCGGGGAGCGCACCTGGCCCGACGCCGCCGAGGTCGAGGTCGTCGCCTCCACCGGCGGGGACACCAGCATCCTGACCCGCCCCCGGATCGACGCCGGCGCTCCCGGCCCGGCCGAGAGCAGCGGCCGGTCCCGGGCCGACACCACAGCTTCCGGCCCGGCCGAGAGCAGGGGCCGGTCCCAGACCGGCGCTCCCGGCCCGGCCGAGAGCAGCGGCCGGTCCCACACCGGCGCTCCCGGGCCGGCCGACGACCGGGGCCGGTCCCGGGCCGACGGGGTCGAGGACGGGGCCGACCCGCGGGCGGCGGGCGGTGGGGGAGTCGTGGCGTCCGGCCCGGAGCGGGTGCGGGAGCGGGCCGGCGGCCGGGAGTGGGAGCTGGCCGCGGGCGGGTTCTGGCAGGTGCACCCGGCCGCGGCGGAGACGCTGGCCGCCTGCGTGCTGGAGCTGCTGGCCCCGCGCCCGGGCGAGACCGCCCTCGACCTGTACGCGGGGGCCGGCCTGTTCGCGGGCGTGCTCGCCGCCGCGGTCGGCCCGGCCGGGCACGTGCTGGCGGTCGAGGCCGACGAGCGCGGCGTCGCCGACGCCCGGGCCAACCTGGCCGGGCTGCCGGCCGAGGTGCGGGCGGCCCGGGTCACCGCCGGCCTGCTCGGCGGTCTCGGCCTCACGCCGGACCTGGCCGTGCTGGACCCGCCCCGGGCCGGCGCCGGGCCCGAGGTGCTGACCGCGCTCCTGGCGCTGCGCCCGCGCGCGGTCGCGTACGTGTCCTGCGATCCGGCCGCGCTGGCCCGCGACCTGCGCGCGGCCCTGGACGCCGGCTGGCGGCTGAGCGCGCTGCGCGCCTTCGACTGCTTCCCCATGACCCAGCACGTCGAGACCGTCGCGCTGCTGGAGCCGCGGTGACCCAGGTGCCGCCGTGGTGGCCGGAGATGGTGCACCGGCCCGGCGCGCCGGACTGGGAGCGCTCGGCCGTGTCCTGGCTGCTCGACCTGGTGCCGGGTGACTGGCGCGAGCACGACGTGCTGCGGCGATACCCGACGCTGCTGGCCCGGCTGGCCGCGGGCCAGACCGCCGCCAGCCTGGAGGCGACCCGGGACGGCTGGCGGACGCTGCGCCGCGACGTCGGGCGGGGCGGGGCCAAGCTGCCGCCGGAGGTGGTCGACGAGGCGATGGCCGCGTACGAGCGGCAGGGGGCCCGGCTGGTCGAGCTGACCAGGCAGATCGAGGCCGTCCGCCAGGCCATCGACGGGTTCACCTGGGTCCCCGGCGCCGGCCGCTGGACGCCGGCCCCCCGCTAGCTGTACTGCCCGGATCCGGCGAGCTCGCCCTGCTGCTGCTCCCAGAACAGCCGCAGCTGCCGGAACGACGACAGCGTGGCGGCCGAGCGGAGCCGGCCGTCCACCAGGCTGACGACCGTGGGCGACGCCTCGATCCCGAGCTGCTTCGCGGCCCGGCCGAGCGGGTCGACGGCGGCGAGGCCGGGAGGCAGCTCGGCCCGGCGCATGAAGGCGCGCCCCGCCTGCTCGTTCTCCGCGGCCACCAGGACGGCCAGGGTGCCGCCGAACCCGTCCGCCCCGGTGCCGAGCCCGGCGCCGATCACCTGGCAGACCGCGCAGCTGCTGCTCAGCACCAGGACGTAGGCGGTGCGGGCGCCGGCGGTCACCCGGCCGACGACATCCGGCGGGTCCGGCTGCAGCTCGTCCAGCGCCCCGCCGAGCGAGGCCAGGTGTACCGGCGTCGGCTCGTCTTGCAGCCGCAGCACCGTCCGGACCTGTTCGAGCTGTACGTACACCTCCAGCAGGCCGGCGGCCATCAGCACCAGCGCGACCGCCACCAGGACCACCACGACAATCCAGACCACGGTCACCGGACACCTCGCCCTTCCTCGGACACCCCGAATTCGATCTCGACCGGCGGCGCCGGCGCAGTCAGGACCATCGAGCCGGCCCGCTGCTGCTCGAGCCCGTACGCGGCGAACCGCCGGTTGGCCAGCCCGGGCAGCAGCCGGCGCCAGGCCAGCCCGGCCGCGGCCGCGGCCGCGACCGCGAAGCAGAGCGCGGTGCGGGGGCCGGCGGCCGCGACCGCGGGGCCTGCGGCCCGGACGGCCGCGTACCAGCCCAGTACGGCGACGGCGAGCACGCCCGCCCGGACCAGCGTCCGGGCGCCCAGCACGCTGCCGTCGCCGAGGCCGCCGAAGCACCGGCAGGAGATGCTGCCGCCGCGGCGCAGCGCCAGCACCGAGGCGCCGGCGAACACCGCGCATGCGACCAGCCCGGCGGCCGCCACCGGACTGGCGGCCCGGCCGGACCGGGCGAGCGCGAGCGCGATCCCGGCCTCGGCCGCGATGACCAGGACCGCCATCGCGCGGCCGGCGCTGCGGGACAGCCGCGGCAGCAGGCCGCGGACCATCTCCCCGACGGCCGCCGTCGACACCGCCTTGCCGGCCGCGGCGAGCAGGAACACCGCGACCAGGCCCAGCCGCAGCACCAGCTCGGCGGCGCGGCCGAGGCCGGTCACGACAGTCGCCCCGGCTGCCCCGGCTGCCCCGGCTGCCCCGGCTGCGCCGGCTGCGCCGGCTGCCCCGGCTGCGCCGGCTGCCCCGGCTGCGCCGGCTGCGCCGGC
>DATINN010000674.1:0-4615 GCA_035474175.1 Mycobacteriales bacterium
GCCGCCGTGCACGGAGTGTCCTCCGGTTGCGCTCGACGCGGAATTCCCGCCCAGCTCTTGACCTCCTCGGGCGCCCGCCGTCACCCGGTACGGCGGTGCAGGGTCATCCGCAGCCCGTACATGGGGCGCAGCGTCACGGCCGGACGGAGCGCGACCGGGTGGCCCGGGACCAGGGCCGGGGCCCAGTCGCGGGCGAGCGCGGCCAGCGCCAGCACCGCCTCGGTCCAGGCGAAGGACTCGCCGATGCAGACCCGGCGACCGAGCCCGAACGGGAAGTAGGCGCCGCGGGGCTGACCCGGCGCGGCCTCGTCGAACCCGTCCGGCCCGAGCCACCGCTGCGGGGTGAACGCGCGCGCGTCCGGCCACCAGCGCGGGTCCCGGTGGGTGACCCACTGCGAGGCCAGCACCAGCGACCCGGCCGGGATCGGCCAGCCGTCCAGGGTGACGTCGGTGATCATCCGGCGGCCGATCACCCAGGCCGGCGGGTAGAGCCGCATCGACTCGGCGATCACGGCCCGCGTCCAGGAGCGCTCGTCGGTCGCCAGCTCGGCGTGCAGCCTGGCGGCGGCGTCCGGGTTCTGGTCCAGCAGCAGCCAGGTCCAGGCCAGCGCGTTGGCGGTCGTCTCGTGGCCGGCCAGCATCAGGGTCAGGACCTCGTCCCGGATCTGCCGGTCCGGCATCGGGTCGCCGTGCTCGTCCCGGGCCGCCAGCAGCATCGCCAGCACGGTGCCCTCCCGCGGCTCGCGGCGCTGCTCGGCGATGAGCCGGGTGACGACCGAGTCCAGCTCGGCGATGGCCGCGTTCAGCCGCTTCGTCGACGGCAGCGGCAGCCGGTTGAGCAGCGCGCCGCCCGGCACCATCGTGCGCTGGAAGCGGGCCAGCAGCTCGGCCAGCGCGCCCGACACGGTGGTCGAGTCGTCGGTCAGGTCGGCCGCGAACAGCGTCTGCCCGACGATCCGCAGGGTCAGGTCGGCCATGTCGGCGGCGATGTCGCGGACCTCGCCGTCCCGCCAGCCGGCCCGCTCCGGCAGCTCGGCCGCCGCGGTCCGCATGATCTGCGCGTACGCGTCGACGCGGGTCGCGTGGAAGGCGGGCTGGATCAGCCGGCGCTGCCGCCGGTGCAGGTCGCCCTCGCTGGTCAGCAGCCCGTCGCCGAGCAGCCGGCGGGACTGCTCCAGCCCGCGGCCCTTGCGCCCGGCCCGGCCCAGCGGCCCGAACAGCTCCCGGACCAGCTCCGGCGTGCCGACCAGGTAGGCGTGGTCGCGGGCGATCCGGAAGTGCGACAGCGTCGGCCCGCGCTCGGCCGCCCGCTCCAGGAAGTCGGTCATCCGCCGCGACCGCAGCATCCGGGCGATGTCGAGCGGGCCGAGCTCCGGCCCCGGGGGCCGCTGGACCGGGGCGTTCACCGCAGTCACCATGCCCCGACCGTACGAGCGGAGGCGGGGTGAGGGAACCCGGTGCGGCGAAACGGCCGGGACCCGATCGGGGTCCCGGCCGCAGCCGGACCGGCGGTCAGCCGAAGTTGATCGTGGTCACCTTGACCCGGGCGCCGTGGTCGGCGCCGCCGAGCTGGTTCTGGTTCCAGACCGTCACGGTCTGGCCCCGGGTCCAGGTCACCCCGCTGAGCGAGCCGGTCGCGCCCGGCGCCACGGTCACCGACCGGGCCGCCTTGCCCGGCACCTCGACGGTGATCAGGTGCGCGTACCGGCTGGTGTTCCGGTCCCGGACGGTCGCGGTGATCGCGCCGTCACACGGGCAGTCGACGGTGAAGTCGACCTGCGCGGCCGGCGGGCAGTCGACCACGACCGCCGTGCCGTACGCGAGAAAGCGGGTCCAGGCCTTGCCGCTCTGCCAGCGGTAGGCCAGCGAGACCTTGTTGCCGTCCTGCACGATCACCGAGAGCTTGCCGGCCTTGCCCGGGGCGAGCGTGAGCACCTTGCCCGGCACGGTCTTCCCGTCGACGATCACGAACACCTGCAGCTTGTTGCGGGCGGAGCTGTTCGTGGCGCTGACGTTGATCGGCGGGGCGCCGGCGCAGTCGCCGTCGCACGCCATCGCCGCGGTGAGCTTCTGCGCCGGGAACGCCGTGCGGAACGCGACCGCCGCCCGGGCCGGCACCGCCGTGGTGGCGGCCGAGACGATCCGCTGCACCGCGGCCGCGGGCGGCGTCGACAGCCGCAGCACGCCGGTCTGCACGAGCGACCCGGTCGCGGTCGCGGACACGGTGCCCGGTGCGGACGGGACCAGGTCGACCGTCGCCGTGCCGTTGGCCGCGGTGGTGCGCGGCAGCGCCCGGGCCGGCAGCGCGTTGCCGAGCGCGAACTTCAGCGGCAGGCCGGCGATCGGCTTGCGGGTGGCCGACAGCACGGTGAACCGGATCTGGGCCGAGCCGCCCACGGCCGCGGTCCGGGTGACCTTCCCGGTCATCGTGTACGGCCCGCGCAGCGCCGCGGACTGGGCCACCATCCGGGCCACCATCGGCACCACGGCCTTGTCCTTCTTGTTCAGCTGGGGCACGTACGAGGCCCGCCAGTCGGCGTTGAAGGACGCGTTGCCGATCAGGATGTTGATCGTCGCGTTGACCGCGGCGGCCTGGGTGTTGGTGCGGGCGTTGCCCCACCGGCTCAGGACGTAGCTGATCCGCAGCTCGCGGTCGGCGGGCAGCCCGGCGATCTTGCGGACGTCGGACCAGGCCCGTACGGCCGGGGTGGCCTTGCCGTAGTCGATGCAGTAGCCCTGCGGGCTGCCGTCGACGGAGTAGGAGCCCATCCACTCGTGGCCGCGGCCCTTGGACAGGTGCGGCCCGGCGGTCAGCAGGTAGCCGTGGGCCTGGGTGGTGGCGGCCGCGGCGGTGCCGGGGGTGAGGGCGGCGGTGGTGGCCACCGCCGTGGCCGAGGTGAGGGCGACGGCCACCAGGGCACCCATCAGGCGCCGGGCTCGGGGCAAGGACATGCGTGGGTTCCTTCGGTCGGAGTGCGAGCAGGTCGGTAGGCGTCCAGCCGGCGGCCGGCCGCGCCGGAACCCGGTGCGGCCGCGCGAAGAGACGGCCCCGGGGGGTGTGTGGGGCCGCCGTGCCGGCGAGAGAGGGGAGGGGAAGCAGTGCGAGCGGTGTCTTCACTCGCAGCGATTACAGGGCGTAGTTCTACTGCTAACGCTGAGTGATTGTCCAGCCGAAAACGATCATCCGGCGGAGTGCTGATCATGAAGCGGCCGTACGGCCCAACGGGGTTGCTCCCCGGCGGTGCCGGACCCGGTCGTCCGGGCCCCTGCCCCGCGCCGCGCCCGCTCTGTACCGTGATCTCTCGTGCGGACCGTGGAGCTGGACGACGTGCTGGCGGCACGGAAGCTGCTGGAGGGCGTCATCCGGGTGACCCCGCTGGAGCACAGCCGGATGCTGGCGGCCCAGGCCGGCGGGCCGGTCCACCTCAAGTGCGAGAACCTGCAGCGCACCGGGTCGTTCAAGATCCGCGGGGCCTACACCCGGATCGCGCGGCTGTCGGCGGCCGAGCGGGCCGCCGGGGTGGTCGCGGCCAGTGCCGGCAACCACGCGCAGGGCGTCGCGCTGGCCGCGCAGCTGCTCGGCATCCGCTCGACCGTGTTCATGCCGGTGAGCGCGGCGCTGCCGAAGGTCGTGGCGACCCGCAACTACGGCGCCGAGGTCCGGATGTCCGGGGAGACCGTGGACGAGGCGCTGGTGGCGGCGCGCGCGTTCGAGGCCGAGACCGGCGCGGTGCTGGTGCACCCGTTCGACCACTTCGACGTGGTCGCCGGGCAGGGCACCGCCGGGCTGGAGATCGTCGAGCAGTGCCCGGACGTGCGCACGGTGCTGGTCTGCACCGGCGGCGGCGGGCTGGTGGCCGGGATCGGGGTGGCGGTCAAGGCGCTGCGGCCCGACGTCCGGGTGGTCGCCGTGCAGGCCGAGCAGGCCGCGGCCTACCCCGGGTCGCTGGAAGCCGGGCGCCCGGTGGCGCTGGACCGGATGGCCACGTTGGCCGACGGGATCGCCGTCGGCTGCCCCGGCGAGCTGCCGTTCGAGCTGATCAAGACCGTGGTCGACGAGGTCGTCACGGTGTCGGAGGCGGCGATCTCGCAGGCGCTGCTGTTCTGCCTGGAGCGGGCCAAGCTGGTGGTCGAGCCGGCCGGCGCGGCCGGCATCGCGGCGCTGCTCACCGACCCGGGCCGGTGGGAGCCGCCGGTGGTGGCGGTGCTCTCCGGCGGCAACATCGACCCGGTGCTGCTGGCCCGCATCGTCCAGCACGGCCTGCTCGCCGACGGCCGCTACCTCTCGGTCCGGGTCCGGATCTCCGACCGGCCCGGCGAGCTGGCCGAGCTGCTCACGCTGGTCGCCGGGCTCGGCGCCAACGTGCTGGACGTCGAGCACTCCCGGACCACCTCCCACCTCGACCTGGGCGAGGTCGAGGTGGCGCTGACGGTGGAGACCCGCGGCGCCGACCACCGGGTCGAGCTGCTGGGCGCGATGACCGCGGCCGGGCACGCGGTCAGCCTTTTGTAGCAGTCCGCCCGGGGCGAAAGTCGGGCGCGTTCTGTCGGTACCCCTCGATAGCGTCGAGACGTTCGTTTCTCGCCAAGCGGAAGGGAGGGCGGAGCGTTGCCC
>DATINN010000675.1:0-5032 GCA_035474175.1 Mycobacteriales bacterium
GACCGATGATCAACCCGGTCTGCCCGAACAGGGCGCCGGCGCCGATGATGATCGCCGACAGCAGACCGAGCAGCGCGGCGGTCTTCAGCCCGTTGAACTGACGGTGCACAGGGGCCTTCCTCACTGGGGTTTCCGTACGCACGGGTCAACGCTCCGGCCCGGGGCTGCGTTCCCCCTGTGAATCAGCCCGGAGGTCGCTGTGAGCCCGGCTCCGGCTCCGGCGGCGGCAGCGAGCCGAGCCACTCCCCCAACTGGTCGCGCTCGTGCGTCAGCCCGGCGATGTCGCCCGCGGCGTAGTCGTACGCGGGGGACCAGAACAGGGCGTCGAAGGGGCAGACCTCGACGCAGATCCCGCAGTACATGCAGAGGGCGAAGTCGATCGCGAACCGGTCCAGCACGTTGCGCTGCCGCGGCCGGCCGCCCGGCACCTCGACGGTCTCCTGGTGCGACTCCAGCGTGATGCACCAGTCCGGGCACTCCCGCACGCACAGCATGCAGGACGTGCAGTTGGACTCCAGCAGCGCGATCACACCCCGGCTGCGCGGCGGGATTTCACTCATCGGCCCAGCCCTCCGGTACGCCCGGCGGTCGGACCCGGCGCCGGGCCGCCACCCCGCCCGGCTCCTTCTCCCCCGGCCACGCCTTGGCCACCCGGGCCGCCAGCACGAAGTCCTTGCGCAGCGGGTGCCCGGAGAAGCCGTCCGGCAGCAGCAGCGGCGCCGGCCCGGGATGGCCGTCGAAGTCGATGCCGAACATCTCGTGCGTCTCCCGCTCGTGCCAGGCCGCGCCGGCGAAGACGCCGGTCACCGAGGCCAGCCGCGGCTCGTCCCGGTCGACCCGGGTGCGCAGCCGGACCCGCGTCAGGGGCGAGACGGAGTAGACGGCCAGCACCACGTCGAAGCGGTCCAGCTCGTCGACCGCGGACAGCCAGTCGAAGCAGTCCAGCCCGCGCTCGTCCCGGGCCGCGGTCGCCGCGGCCACCCAGGACGCGGCCGGCACGTCGACCGTGCGCTGCCCGAACGCGACCGTCTCGGTCGCCCCCGCGATCACGTCCGCGCCCCGAGCCGGGCCAGCCCGTCGAGCAGGGCCTCCGGGCGCGGCGGGCAGCCCGGCACGTACACGTCGACCGGGATGAGCTGGTCGACGCCCTTGGTCACGCTGTAGGAGTCCCAGTACGGGCCGCCGCAGCTGGCGCAGGCGCCGAAGGAGATCACCCGCGGTCCGGACAGGCTCTGGTAGAGCGCGCGGATCCCGGGCGCCATCTTGTCGGTCAGCGTGCCCGCCACGACCAGCACGTCGGCCGGATGGTCGGCCGCGTCGGCCGTCCCGGCGCGCAGCGAGGCCGCCACCGCCTCGACCGCACAGCACGCCAGTCCGACGTCCAGGGTCCAGAGCGTGTACGGACCCGCTGCGAAGCGGCTTGCCACGCACGGAGACTAGCGTTTCACTACCCCGCGTGAGCCACTTCCGCCGCCCGTTCCTGCTGGTCGCCGCCGTGTCCGCGCTGGTGGCGGTGGCCGCCTGCGCCCCGACGGACGACAACACCTCGCCGGTCACCGGCACCTCGGCCACCAGCGGGGGCTCGTCCTGCGACAAGGCCGGCCTGAAGCTGGTCACCGCGGGCAAGCTCACCGTCGGCACCGACAGCCCGGCGTTCGAGCCGTGGTTCTCCGACAACAAGCCCAGCAACGGCAAGGGCTTCGAGAGCGCCGTGGCGTACGCGGTGGCCCAGAAGCTGGGCTTCGCCCAGTCCGACGTGGCCTGGACGACGGTGCCGTTCAACTCCTCCTTCGCGCCGGGGCGGAAGAAGTTCGACTTCGACATCAACCAGATCTCGATCACGCCCGAGCGGCAGAAGGCGGTCGACTTCAGCGCCGGCTACTACACCGTCACCCAGGCCGTGGTCGCGCTGAACGACTCCAAGGTCGCGAACGCCACCACCCTGGCCGAGCTCAAGGACGCCAAGCTCGGCGCGCAGATCGGGACGACCAGCCTGCAGGCGATCCAGTCCGCGGTGAAGCCGAGCAAGCAGCCGGCGATCTACAACGACAACAACGACGTCAAGAGCGCCCTGCAGAACGGCACCATCGACGCCGCCGTCTTCGACCTGCCGACCTCGTTCTTCCTCACCGCGGCCGAGATCAAGGACTCCAAGATCGTCGGGCAGTTCCCGTCCAGCGGGGCCGCGGAGCAGTTCGGGCTGCTGTTCGAGAAGGGCAACCCGCTCGTCACCTGCGTCAACACCGCCCTGTCGGCGCTGCGGGCGGACGGCACCCTGGCCAAGATCCAGGACCAGTGGCTGGCCGCGGCCGCCGGCGCCCCCGTCCTGAAGTGAGCGAGGCGCCGCCGGACGGGAACCCAGCGCCGGACGGGAGCGCGCCGGACCGGAGCGCGCCGCCGGACCGGAGCGAGGCGCCGCCGGACGGGAACGCGCCGCCGGACGGGAACCCAGCGCCGCCGGCCTGGGTCCCGTCGGCGCTGCAGGTGCAGCGGGACCGGGTCCGGCGCCGGGCGGCGACCCGCTCGGCCCTCATCGCCGCGATCAGCACGGTGGTGCTGACCGCGGTGGTGGTGCTGGTGGTGACCGGCTCGCCCGGCTGGCCGCGGGTCCGGGAGACGTTCCTGTCCTGGGACGAGGCCCGGGCGGTGTTCCCCGCGGTCCTGGCCGGGTTCTGGATGAACGTCCGGATCTTCCTCGTCGGCTCCGTGCTGGTGCTGGTGCTCGGGCTGCTGATCGCCGTGCTGCGCACGCTGCGCGGGCCGGTCTTCTTCCCGCTGCGGCTGCTCGCGGCGGCGTACACGGACGTGTTCCGGGGGCTGCCGCTGATCCTGGTGATCCTGCTGCTCGGCTTCGGGGTGCCGGCGCTGCGGCTGTCCGGGGTGCCGGACACGCCGGTGCTGTGGGGCGGGGCGGCGCTGGTGCTGACCTACAGCGCGTACGTGGCCGAGGTGATCCGGGCCGGCATCGAGTCGGTGCACCCGAGCCAGGTGGCCGCGGCCCGCTCGCTCGGGCTGACGCACTACCAGGCGCTGCGGCACGTGGTGCTGCCGCAGGCGCTGCGCCGGGTGCTGCCGCCGCTGCTCAACGACGCCGCGTCCCTGCAGAAGGACTCCGGGCTGGTCTCGATCCTCGGTGTCGTGGACGCGATCCGGGCGGCCCAGATCCAGACGTCGCTCACGTTCAACTACACGCCGTACCTGGTCGCGGCCGTGCTGTTCCTGCTGCTGACGATCCCGATGGTGCGCATCACCGACTACCTGAGCCTGCGGGCGCTGCGCCGGCAGTCGGCGGGGGTGCGGTGATGCCGGCGCAGCCCCCCGTCCTGGAGGTCGCGGGCGTCCGGAAGTCCTTCGGCGCCACGGTCGTCCTCCGCTCCGTCGACCTGGTCGTGCCGCAGCACAAGGTGGCCGTGCTCATCGGCGCCTCCGGCTCCGGCAAGTCGACGCTGCTGCGCTGCGTCAACCTGCTGGAGACCGTCGACGACGGGGTGGTCCGGCTCGACGGCGAGGACGTCACCGACCCGCGGGTCGACCCGGACGCGATCCGCCGCCGGGTCGGGATCGTGTTCCAGGCCTTCAACCTGTTCCCGCACAAGACCGTGCTCGACAACGTGACGCTGGCGCCGCGGCAGGTGCACAAGGTCGCCCGGCGGCAGGCCGAGGACGAGGCCCGGGCGCTGCTGGACCGCTTCGGCCTCGGCGACAAGGCCGCCGACTACCCCGACCGGCTCTCCGGCGGGCAGCAGCAGCGGGCGGCGATCGTGCGCGCGCTGGCCACCCGGCCGCGGTTGCTGCTGCTGGACGAGATCACCTCCGCCCTGGACCCGGAGCTGGTCGGCGAGGTGCTCGAGGTCGTCCGCGAGCTCAAGGACGAGGGCATGACGATGGTGCTGGCCACCCACGAGATGGGCTTCGCCCGGCAGGTCGCGGACGAGGTCTGCTTCCTGGACGGCGGGGTGGTGGTCGAGCGCGGCACCCCGGAGCAGATCTTCGGCGCCCCGGCCGAGGCCCGGACCCAGCAGTTCCTGCGCCGCATCGTGGCCGCCGGCCGGCTCTGACCGGGCCGACTGGAAGTCCGGCCGCCACGCGCGGACACTGGGGGAACGGACACCCTCGGTGCCGTCCTCCTTACTGGACAGGTCAGCACCGAACCGGAAGTGCGCGTGAGGCGTACCACATATCGTGTCTGTGGTGCGGAGATGATCCACAGGTTGTGACGGTACGCACGGGGGTACGGGTTCGTGCGTACTCAGCGGCAGGGGAGGCAACAAGCCATGTTGAGCGACCGCGAGCAGCGAGAGCTGGCGCGCATCGAAGAGGGCTTGAAGGCTGAGGACAAGCGCTTCGGTCGCGGTCTGCGCAAGGGTCCGCGGATCGACCGGACCCGGCGTTGGCCGGCCCGCTCGCTGCTCGCCTTCGGCGTCGCCCTGATCGTCATCGGCGCCCTGACCAGCGCGGAGTCGCTCGTCCTGCAGGGCATCCTGTTCACCGGGATCGGCATCGCGTGGGTCCGCTGGCAGGCCGTGCGGGCGGCCCGGGCGGACGGCCCCGGTGGCCTGCCGGTCCGGCCCGCCAACCACCCGGACGGGCCGACGCCGGGCCGCGGCCAGCCCGTCTGAGCCGCCTCCCTCCTGCCGCGCCACCTCCGCCGCCGCCACGGACGAGCTCACGAGCGGGTCCTGGTCGTGTCGGGGAACCGATGCCGCCCTGGCTCGCCTCCGTAAGATGGACAACGGCGTGCCCTTCCGCGGGCCTGCGCCACGGGAGGCAGTTCACTCATGCAGAAAGAGGTCAAGCGCCTCGACCGCGTCGTGATCCGTTTCGCCGGCGACTCCGGCGACGGGATGCAGCTGGCCGGGGACCGGTTCACCTCGGAGACCGCGTCCTTCGGCAACGACCTGTCGACGCTCCCCAACTTCCCCGCCGAGATCCGGGCCCCGGCCGGCACCGTGCTCGGCGTCTCGTCGTTCCAGCTGCACTTCGCCGACCACGACATCATGACGCCGGGCGACGCCCCGGACGTGCTGGTGGC
>DATINN010000676.1:0-9097 GCA_035474175.1 Mycobacteriales bacterium
CGCCTTCGGCGCCCTCGGGCTGGGCGACTGGCTGGACGGGCTGGCCGACGGCGTCCGCACCCCGGTCGGGCAGCGCGGCGAGGCCCTGTCGGTGGGGGAGCGGCAGCTGGTCGCGATCGCCCGCGCCTACATCGCCGACCCCGACGTGCTGGTGCTGGACGAGGCCACCTCCGCGGTCGACCCGGCCACCGAGGTGCGGCTGACCCGGGCCCTGGACTCGCTCACCCGGGGCCGGACCACGCTGGTCATCGCCCACCGGCTGTCCACGGCCGAGGCCGCGGACGAGATCCTGGTCGTGGACGCCGGCCGGGTCGTGCAGCGCGGCCCGCACGCCGAGCTGGTCACCCAGGAGGGTGCGTACGCGCGGCTGCACGCGTCGTGGGCGGCGCAGCGCCGCGCCGGCTGAGGTTCCGCGCTGACACCGCGTGACGTGCAGCGGCTGAGGTCCTGCACGGTGCAGCGCTGAGGTCCTGCGCGGTGCAGTGCTGAGGTCCTGCGCGGTGCAGTGCTGAGCCGGCTGGGGCGGGTTGGGGGTATCTGCGGGTGATTGACGTCCCCCATTCGGTCACTGGCCGTGGCCAATAGGGTCATCTATCGTCCACGCGGGAGAGAGTGCTTTACTCGGGTGTGACGATGCAGCCCTGCATCATTCGTCCCAGTAGGAGGGCTCGTGCTCGCCGCCGCGGTCCCGACCCGCCGCTGTCCGGTCTGTGGTTCCACCGTCCCCGAGCTGCTCTCGCCCTCGGGGCACCGGCGGCGGGGCCGGCCGCGCGTGTTCTGCTCCGAGCGCTGCCGGCTCGGCGACCGCCGGGCGACGTCGGCGCCCGACCCGCGCCCGCGGGCCGACCAGGTGGCCGAGTTCGCGGCCGCGGTCCGAGCTGCTGTCGACGCCCGCGGGCTGTCGCTGCGCGAGCTGGCCGCGACGCTGGCCTCGGCGTACCCGGCGCTGGCCTCCAGCGTGGCCACCCTGAGCGCCTGGCAGACCGGCACCAGCGCGCCGCCGTGGACCCCCAACGGCCGGGACCGGGTGCTGGCGCTGGAGCGGTGCCTGCGGCTGCCGGTCGGCGAGCTGGCCCTGCGGATGCCGCTCGGCGCCGCGGTGCCGGCGCCGCGACCGCCCGCCGACAGCGCCGACGGGCTGGACGCCCGCCGGCTCCGGCTCGACCACCGGCTCGCCGCGCTGGCCGGGCCGCAGCAGGTGCTGCCGATGACGGTGAGCCAGGAGGTCCGGCTCGGGCCTGGTCACCGTCCGCTGCTGCTGCGGGCGTCGCTGCGGATCCGGGCCGCGCACGACGGCGTCGACCGGTTCTGGTTCGTCGACTGCGCCGACCCGCGCACCCGTTCCCTGATCGGCGCCACCAGCGGCTGCCGGGTCGGCCGCCGGGTGCCGGAGCTGCGGCACCCGAGCGCGCCCGGGGCCCGGCTGACCGCGGTCGAGCTGGTGCTGGACGACCCGCTGGCCCGCGGCGAGGTGCACGAGCTGTCCTTCGCCGTCCGTTACGAGCCGGGATCGCGGCGGCCCGGCCTGCCGCTGTTCCGGCACCTGCTCGACCGGCCGGCCGAGCGGCTGGACCTGTCCGTGCGCTTCGACCCGCGGTCCGAGCCGGCCGAGATGCTGGCCTGCTGGTGGCGGCGGCGGGACGGGGTCGAGATGTGCCGCCGGCCGGTGACCGAGCCCGGCCGCCGGACGTACCGGCTGAGCATCGACGACCCGGTTCCGGGCGGGTACGGCTGGCGCTGGGTGCCGGCCCCGGTCCGGCTGCCGGCCCAGCGGCGGCGCGCATCGACCGCCGCCTGACCGCCGGCCTCTTGACCTCCCGGCCTCTTGACCGCCCGGCCTCTTGACCGCCCGGCCGCCACGGCCCGCACCGCCGCGGCGGCCCCGGACCGCGGCCCGCCCCGCCTGACCTGGGGTGGCCCCCGGCCTGCCCGGGCTGACCTGGGGTGACGCACAGGCGGCGCACAGGCACCGCCCAGGTCCGGCACAGCGGCGCGGGACACCCTCGGTGGCGACGCAACGACGGGACGGGTGACACCATGGGCACGATGGGCGGAACGGTGAACGGCGCGCGCCGGCGGGTGCTGGTGGTGGACGACGAGGAGAACGTCGCCCACCTGGTCTCCTCCGCGCTGCGCTTCGACGGGTTCGAGACCGTCACCGCCGACTCCGGCTCCCGGGCCCTGGCCGCGGTGGCCGAGCACGAGCCCGACCTGGTCGTGCTGGACGTGATGCTGGGCGACCTGGACGGCGTCGAGGTGCTGCGGCGGCTGCGGTCGGGCGGCTCCGACGTGCCGGTGGTGTTCCTGACCGCGCGGGACGCGGGCGAGCACCGGGTCGAGGGCCTGCGGGCCGGCGCCGACGACTACGTGGTCAAGCCGTTCTCGGTGGAGGAGCTGCTGGCCCGGGTGCACGCCGTGCTGCGCCGCACCGCCCCGCCCGAGAAGCCGCCGGCGTCGCTGCTCACGGTGGCCGACCTGGAGCTGGACGAGGACAGTCACGAGGTCCGCCGGGCCGGGCGGGACGTACAGCTGACCCCGACCGAGTTCGAGCTGCTGCGCTACCTGATGCGCAACGAGCGGGTCGTGCTGTCGAAGTCGCAGATCCTGGAGCGGGTCTGGAAGTACGACTTCCAGGGCCGGTCCAACATCGTCGAGCTGTACGTGGGCTACCTGCGCAAGAAGGTCGACTCGGTCGAGCCGCACCTGATCCACACCATCCGCGGCGTCGGCTACGTGCTGCGCGCACCCAGGTAGATGAACCGGTTCTCCCTCCGCACCAGGATCGTCGCGCTCGCGGTCCTGCTGGTCGCCTTCGCGGTGGCCGCGGTCGGGGCAGCGACGTACGTCTCCCTGCACCGCTACCTGACCACCCGCCTGGACCAGCAGGTGCAGACCGTCAACTCCCGCGCGCTGTGCGCGCCGCCCAACGGGACCGTCCAGCAGACCGCGGACCGCACGGTCTACGCCGCCTTCGTGCAGAAGTCCAACTCGGCCGTCAACAACGTCGGCTGTGGTGACAACTACCGGCTGGCGAAGTCGCTCGCCGTCTCCAGCTCGGACGCCACCCGGCTGGCCGGCGTCTCCGCCGCGAGCCCGCCGTTCACCCTGCACACGACCGACGGCGGCGAGTTCCGGGCCATCGCGGTCCCCACCGTCGGGACCCTGCCGGACGGGACCGAGACCGAGGGCACCGCCGTCATCGGCCTGTCCACGTCGGACATCCGCGACACGCTCGGCCGGCTGGTGTTCCTCGAGATCCTCATCGGCGCGATCGCCGTGCTGGCGACCGCGGTTCTCGGGACGATCGGCGTCCGGCTGGAGATGCGGCCGCTGGCCCGGGTCACCCGGACCGCCCGGACCGTCGCCGCGGAGCTCGGTCCGGACGGCCGGGGCCTGGACAACCGGGTGCCGGACGCCCACCCGCACACCGAGGTCGGGCAGCTGGCCGAGGCGGTCAACACGATGCTCGGCGCGGTCGAGACCGAGTACACCGCCCGCTACGAGTCCGAGCAGCGGATGCGCCGCTTCCTCGCCGACGCCTCGCACGAGCTGCGGACCCCGCTGACGTCGCTGCGCGGGTATGCGGAGCTGGTCCGGATGCGCGGCGGCCTGGACGAGGACGCGTCCGACTCGCTGCGCCGGATCGAGACCGAGGGCAAGCGGATGGGCGGCCTGGTCGACGACCTGCTCACGCTGGCCCGCTCCGACCGGGGCACGGTCGCGGAGAAGATCGAGGTCGACGTGGCCGAGGTCGTCGACGACGCCGTCGCCGGGCTGCGCGCGGCCCACCCGCAGCGGATGGTCGACGTCACCGCGCCGGACCCGCTGCCGGTGCTGGGCGACCGCAACCAGCTGCTGCAGGTGGTCACCAACGTGCTGACCAACGCGGCCGTGCACGCCACCGCGCCGATCCCGATCAAGGTCACCGCCGTACGGGAGGGGGACCGGATCGTGGTCCGGGTCGCCGACGGCGGTCCCGGGCTGCCGCCGGAGCAGGCGGCGCAGGTCTTCGACCGGTTCTGGCGGGCGGACGGGGCCCGGACCCGGGTCCGGGGCGGGAGCGGGCTGGGGCTGTCGATCGTGCAGGCGCTGGTCGCCGGGCACGGTGGCGAGGTCCGCTTCGAGTCCGCCGTCGCCACCGGCACCACGGTCACGGTGATCCTCCCCGCCGCCCCGGCGGCGGCCGAGGTGCTGGGCGAGGCGCCCGTGGCGGTGGCGCCGCCGGCCCCCGCGCCGCACTAGTCGGCGATCCGGACAAAAAGAAGGTTCCGGTCAGGCCGCTGGGTCCGTACTCTCGGGGCATGACCGCGATCCTCGAACCGCAGACGACGCCGCCGGTCGACACCGCTCCGCCGCCCGCCCCCCGGCCCGCTCCGCCGGCGAAGCACGCCCCGGTGCCGGCGCCGGCGCCGGTCCCGCCGGTGCGCGACGTGCCGGTCGAGCCCCGGGCGCTCCGGGTGCTCACGCCGGCGGGCGTGCGGATCCTCAGCGCCGCGCTGATCGGCCTGTTCGCCATCGGTGTCTCCGTGCAGCCGCCCGCGGACGGGGCCAACCCGGTCGAGCCGTGGTGGGCCGACGTGCTCAACGTCGTCATCCAGCTCGGCCTGCTGGCCGTGCTGGCCGGCGTCCTCACCGGCCGGCGCTGGACGGTGCGGGCCGGCCTGGTCACCGGCGCCAGCCTGCTGACGCTGAGCGCCACCTGCCCGATCGAGGGGCACCACGTCGTCGCGGCCTGGTGGTTCGTGCAGATGGCGGTCGGGGTGGCGATGACCGCGCTGCCGGCCCTGGTGCTGCGGCGGTCTCAGGCGGGGGCGAAGGCCGGGTAGGTCACGCCGGTCTTGCGCTCGGAGATCGTCCAGAGGCGCTCGGCCAGCGCGCGGTCGCGGGCCCGGCGGCTGACCGCGACCTGCTTCGGCGCGCCGCGCAGCTCCATGAAGCCGTCCGGGCCGAAGACCTCGCCGCCGCGGACGGCGGGGTCGGTCGCGGCCCGCAGCGTCGGCAGCGCCCCCTGGCTGTCGGACTGGCCGATCAGCCGGGAGACCAGCGCCGCGCCGACCTCGCCGACCTTGCTGCCGGCCAGCCGCGGGCCGGCGGTCTGCAGGTTGGTCACCGCGTAACCGGGGTGGGCGGCGACCGAGCGCAGGTCCACGCCGGCCGCGTCGGCCCGGCGCTGCAGCTCGAAGGCGAACAGCAGGTTGGCCAGCTTCGACTGCGCGTACGCCGGCCACTTGCGGTAGCCGCTCTGCGCGTCGAGGTTGGCGAAGTTCATCCGGCCGGCCCGGTGCACGCCGCTGGTCACGGTGACGACCCGGGCGCCGGGCCGGGCCAGCAGCCGCGGCAGCAGCAGCCCGGTCAGCGCGAAGTGCCCCAGGTGGTTGGTGCCGAACTGGCTCTCGAACCCGTCCGGCGTCATCCGCAGCGGCGGCGCCATCACGCCGGCGTTGTTGACCAGCAGATCCAGCGGCGCCTCCCAGCCCTGGGCGAAGGACCGGACCGAGGCCAGGTCGGCCAGGTCCAGCTCGGCCAGGGTCGCGTCGGCGTCGGGGACCGCGCCGCGCAGCCGGTGCAGCGCGTCGGTGCCGCGGCCCGGGTCGCGGGCGGCCAGGGTGACCGCGGCGCCGTGCCGGGCCAGCTCGACCGCCGCCCGGTAGCCGATCCCCGAGTTGGCCCCGGTGACGATCGCGGTGCGGCCGGTCAGGTCCGGGATGTCGTTCGCGCTCCAGCTCACGGGACCATCTTGCCCCTACCGCTCCGGCCGGGCGCGTCGCGGCCTGCTCGACCGGGCCGCATCCTGGCCGATCGGTGGCGGCGGCCGCGCGGCAGAATGACGGCATGTCCGCAGCCGCCCGCCCGTCCGACCTCGACCCGACGATCGCCGCCCGGCTCAAGCACGACGACTCCGGCCTGTTCCCGGCGGTCGCGCAGCAGTGGGACACCGGCGAGGTGCTCATGGTCGGCTGGATGGACGACGAGGCGCTGCACCGCACCCTGACCACCGGCCGCTGTACGTACTGGTCTCGCAGTCGCTCCGAATACTGGGTGAAGGGCGACACGTCCGGGCACCAGCAGTGGGTCCGGTCGGTCGCGCTGGACTGCGACGGGGACACCGTCCTGGTCACGGTCGACCAGGTCGGAGCGGCCTGCCACACCGGCGACCGCACCTGCTTCGACGCCGACGTCCTGCCCGCGGTCGTCGGCCGGCCCCCGGCGGCGACCACCGCGCCGGATCCGGCGGCGACCACCGCGCCGGATCCGGCGACGGCCGCCGCGCCGGGCCTGGCGGCGACCGCCGCGCCGGATCCGGCGCTCGCGGGCGTTCCGGTGCCGGGCCCGGCGCCCGCGGGCGGTCCGGTCTCGGCGGGGGCCGGCGGGGTCGATGCGGGGCGGGGGACGGCGTGACGACGGGGGAGGTCGTTCCCGACCGGGAGGCGTTCGCCGCGCAGGCCGGGCGGTCCCGGCTGGTGCCGGTGACCCGGCGGCTGCTGGCCGACGGGGAGACCCCGGTCGGCGTCTACCGGAAGCTGGCCGGCGGCCGGCCCGGGACGTTCCTGCTGGAGTCGGCCGAGCACGGGCGGTCCTGGTCGCGGTGGTCCTTCGTGGGCGTGCGGTCCAGCGCCACGCTGTCGGAGCGGGACGGGCGCGCGGTCTGGACCGGGACGCCGCCGCCCGGGGCGCCGACCGACGGCGACCCGCTGGCGGTGCTGGCCGCGACCTGGCGGGCGCTGCTCGGCGACGCCCCCAGCCCCGGTGCGTCCAGTGCCGCCGACCCCGACCTGCCCCCGCTGACCGGCGGCCTGGTCGGCTACCTCGGCTACGACGTCGTACGCCGGATCGAGCGCCTCCCGTCGTACGCGACCGACGACCTGGGCCTGCCCGAGCTGACCATGCTGGTGGCGACGGACGTCGCCGTCGTCGACCACCACGAGGCCAGCGTCCTGCTGGTCGCGAACGCGCTGGTCCCCGACGGCGCCGACGCCGGCACGGTCACGGCCGCGTACGACGACGCGGTGGCCCGGCTGGACGCGATGACCCGGGACCTGGCCACGCCGGCGCCGCCGAGCATCGCGACGACCCGGTCGGTGCCGCCGGCGGAGCACGTGTCGCGGACGCCGGAGGGGCAGTATCAGCCGGCGGTGAAGGCGGCGCTGGACGCGGTCCGGGCCGGCGAGGTGTTCCAGGTCCAGGTCGGGCAGCGGTTCGAGACCCGGACCGACGCCGACGCGCTCGACGTCTACCGGGTGCTGCGGACGCTGAACCCGTCGCCGTACATGTATCTCCTGCGGCTGGACGGGTTCGACATCGTCGGGTCCTCGCCGGAGGCGCTGGTCACGGTGAAGGAAGGGCGGGCCGTGCTGCACCCGATCGCCGGCACCCGGCCGCGCGGGGAGACCCCGGAGCGGGACGCGGAGCTGGCGGCCGAGCTGGTCTCCGACGTCAAGGAGCGGGCCGAGCACGTGATGCTGGTCGACCTGGCCCGCAACGACCTCGGCCGGGTGTGCGCGGCCGGGACCGTGCGGGTGGTCGAGTTCGGCGCGCTGGAGCGGTATTCGCACGTCTGGCACATCGTCTCCACGGTCACCGGCGAGGTCGCCGCCGACCGGGACGCGCTCGACGTGCTGACCGCGTGCTTCCCGGCCGGCACGCTGACCGGGGCGCCCAAGGTCCGGGCCATGGAGCTCATCGACGAGCTCGAACCGGTCCGCCGGGGCGTGTACGGGGGAGCGGTCGGCTACCTCGACGCCGCCGGCAACCTGGACATGGCGATCGCGATCCGGACGGCGGTGGTCCGGGACGGGACCGCGTACGTGCAGGCGTCGGCCGGGATCGTGGCGGACTCCGACCCGGCGGCCGAGGAGCAGGAGACCCGCAACAAGGCCCGCGCCGTGCTGCAGGCCCTGGCCACGGCCGGCACCCTCTCCCCACCGGCCGTCCGATGAACCCCACCCCCGACACCCCCCCGACCGCCACCCCCGAGACGTCCACGGGGGCCGTGGAACCCACGATCCCCGCGACGCCTGCGGGGTCCGGGACGTCCGGGGCGCCTGCAAGCGGCGCCGGGAACGCCGGGCCCGGGGCGGGGCGGGCCGGGCGGGGTGGGCGGGAGTTGGCGGGGGTGGTGGGGTTGTGTGCGGTCGGGGGCGGGCTGGTGCTGGGCGCCGCCGGGCAGACCTGGTTGCGCATCTCGGCCCAGCGGCGCTCCCCGCTGGCCGACGTGACGCTGGACGTGTCCGGCCGCTCGCTGGCCCCGCTCGTCGCCGGCCTGGGCGTGGTCGGCCTGGCCGGCGTGGTCGGCCTGCTGGCGACCCGGCGCTGGGGCCGGCTGGTCGTGGCCGCGCTGGTCGCGCTGTCCGGGCTGGCCGTCGCGGTGGACGCGCTGACCCGGCTGGGCGCGCCGTCGGCCGCGGCGGCGCAGCGGCTGCTGGAGGACTCCGACCGGGCCGGCGGCCTGGCCGCGGACCCGGTGATCAGCGCGACGGCCGCGCCGGCCTGGCCGCTGCTGGCCGCGCTGGGCGGGCTGCTGCTGGCCCTGGGTGGGCTGGTCGCGCTGCTGCGGTCCCGGGGATGGCCCACGATGTCGGCCCGGTACGAGACCCCGGCCGCCCGCGCCCGCAAGCCCCGCACGGACGCGGCGGTCTGGGACGCGCTGTCCCGAGGCGACGACCCGACCGGCTAACCCGGTCCCTAGCCAACCCGGCGACCTCCGGGCCGACCCCGCCCGGCCGACCCGAACGGACGACCCGCCCGGCCGACCCGACCGGCTGACCCGCCCCGGCGACCCCGCCAGGCGACCCCGCCGGGCTGACCCGACCGGCTGATCCGACCGGCTGACCCGACCGGCTGATACGGCTCGTACGTGGCTCGTACATCGGGCTGACGTGCCGGCGCCGTCCCGGACCGTACGGTGGCGGGCGTGGAGAGCAAGGGCCTCGTGCTCGTCGTCGAGGACGAGCGCGCGATCGCCGACCTCGTCCGGCTCTACCTGGCCCGGGAGGGCTTCGGCGTGCACGTCGAGGCCGACGGCGCGGCCGGGCTGGCCGCGGCCCGCCGGCTGCACCCGGTCGCGATCGTGCTCGACGTCGGCCTGCCCAGCCTGGAC
>DATINN010000677.1:0-3253 GCA_035474175.1 Mycobacteriales bacterium
CGCGGGCACGACTCGTGCAGCCGGACCCGGCCGGACAGCGCGACCTGCGCGGCGTCCAGGCCGGCGTGCCAGTCGGTGACGGCCGTGCCCCGCCGCCGGGTCAGCGCCACCGCCAGCCGGGTCAGGTCGATCGCGCCGCGCACCGACGAGCCGACCCGGACGTCCGGGTGCGACCGGGTCCGGCGGACCAGCTCGACCACCCGGTCGCGCCAGTCCGGCGGCACCTCCGGCGCCCGCAGGTCGACGATCGCGGCCTCGTCGGCCGCGCTCTGGTAGCCCATCGTGATCCGGCAGACCCGGTCGTACACGGCCGCCGAGATCCGGGCCGTGCCGACCGAGTCGAACGGGTTCATGGCCGCGACCAGCCGGAAGTCCGCCCCGGCCTTCACCTGGCCGAGGCGGGGCACGTGCAGCTCGCCCTCGCTCATCACGGTGATGACGACGTTGAGCGTCTCCTCCGGGACCCGGTTGATCTCCTCGACGTAGAGCAGGGCGCCGGCCCGCATCGCCTGCACCAGCGGGCCGTCGACGAAGGTGTCGGCCGTGTAGCCGCCGGTCAGCACCTGGGACGGGTCGAAGTGGCCGATCAGCCGGCCCGGGGTGAGCTCGGCGTTGCCCTCCACGAAGACGAACGGCACCGCCTCCCCGTCGGCCACCGACCGCAGCAACGTGGTCTTGCCGGTGCCCGGCGGCCCCTCGAGCAGGATGTGCGCGCCGCACTCCAGCCCGGCCACCAGCAGCTCGACCTCACGGTCGCGGCCGACGACGGTCAGGTCGCTCACCGGCACGCTCCTCGGGGTGGGAGCCGCCGCCGCGGCGGCGGCTCCCTCGCTGGCGGTCAGGAGTGCTCGTGGACCATGACGCCGCGGACGTTCTTGCCGTTGAGCAGGTCGTCGTAGCCCTCGTTGACCTGCTCCAGCGTGTACGTCCGGGTGATGATCTCGTCCAGCTTGAGGTCGCCGGCCTGGTAGAGCCCGAGGATCTTCGGGATGTCCGTGGTCGGGTTGCAGTCGCCGAACAGGCTGCCCTTGATCTGCTTGCGGAACAGCGTGAGGATCGAGCCGGACAGCTGGATCGTCTGCTCCTCGATCTTGTTCAGGCCGGTGACGACGACCGTGCCGCCCTTGCCGACCGAGTCGAAGCCGGCCGAGACGACGTCGGCGGTCATCAGCCCGACCGTGAGGATCGCCGAGTCGGCCATCTGGCCGCGGGTCATGTCGACGAGCGCGGCCTGCGCCTCGGCGGCGGTGGCGAACGCGTGGGTGGCGCCCAGCTCCATCGCCTTCTCCCGCTTGTTCTCCAGCGGGTCGACGACGACGACGTTCTTGGCCCCGGCGTACCGGGCGCCCTGCACGGCGTTGATGCCGATGCCGCCGATGCCGAAGATGGCGACGGTGTCGCCGGGCGCGACGTTGGCGGTGTTCACCGCCGCCCCCCAGCCGGTCGGCACGCCGCAGCCGACCAGGACGGCCTTGTCCAGCGGCAGGTCGTCGTCCACCTTGACGGTCGAGTTCTGGTGGATCACGCCGTACTGGCTGAACGTGCCGAGCATGCACATCGCGCCGTAGTCGCCGCGCGGGCCGGTGATCGGGAACCGCGGCCCCGGCAGGTAGCCCTCGAGGATCGTCGCGCCCATGTCGCAGATGGACTGCCGGCCGGTCGCGCAGTAACGGCAGACGCCGCAGTTGGGGATGAAGGAGCAGACCACGTTGTCGCCGGCCTTGACCCGGGTCACGCCCGGCCCGACCTCCTCGATGACGCCGGCCCCCTCGTGCCCGAGCACCATCGGCAGCCGGGCCGCGAGGTCACCGTGCGCGATGTGGACGTCGGAGTGGCACAGTCCGGCGTGCGTGTAGCGGATCAGGACCTCGCCGTCCTTGGGCCCGTCGAGGTCCAGCTCCTCGATCTCGATCGGCTTGCCGGTCTCGTACACGACTGCGGCCTTCGTCTTCACGGCGGTCCTCTCCTCGTCGACTCAACGGCTTGTCACGCGAGGTGACGGTCGCCTGAGCATGCCTCCCGCAGTGGAACATGTCTGCCGAAACCCTGGGACAGCCCCCTGCCCCGGAGTATGCGCCGGTCCAGGTCAGCGGGCCTGCCGGCGGCTCAGTGCTGCCAGGGCGCGTACGAGATCCCGACGATGAGGTTCTCCGGGCTGAGCAGGCGGGCGACGGTCTGGCCCCACGGCTCGGTCCGGGCGTCGTGCACGAACCGGTGCCCCTGCTCCTGCAGCTCCTGCGCGGCCGCGGCGACGGCCCCGGGGCTCTCCACCTCGAACTCGACGCTCGCCTGCGGCACCGGCCGGTCGGTCGGCCACTGCGGCGTGCCGAAGCAGGCCTGCGCCGCCTGCGCCAGCGGCCACACCCCGAAGTGCCGGCTGCCGCCGATCTTCTCGCTGTGCAGGTACGGGTCGTCGCCGGTCGCCTCCAGCGGGAGGCCCAGCGCGTCCACGTACAGGGTGCGGCTCTCGGCCGGCCGCTCGGTGATCACGGCGAAACTGGAGATGAACTGAACTCGCACGACCCTGTCCTCTCATCCGTCGGTCGGCCCGAGTCTGCCGCTCCCGCGCCCGCCTGCCTTGTACGGATCGGACGCCGCCCCGTACGGACCGGCCGCCCCGTACGGACCGGCCGCCTTGTGCGGACCGGCCGCCTTGTGCGGACCGGCCGCCGCCTGGTGCAGATCGACTGCCGCCGCCAGCCGGTCGAGGCGGTCGGTGTCGTAGAGGACGTCCATCGCGACGATGCGGCCGCCGGCGACGGTGAAGGCGAGGACGGAGAGCAGCCGCCCGTTGGCCACGGTGACCGCGCCGGCGGTCCCGTTGACCACCGCCGGCCGCAGGAACGGGGCGAACCGCCGGCCGACCGCCGCCTGGCCGGCGACCGCGCGGGCGCCGCGCACCACGATCGACCGGCCGGGGCGGGCGGTGCCGCCGTCGGCCCGCAGGACCACGTCGGGGTCGAGCACGGCGACCAGCGCGTCGAAGTCGCCCTCCCGGGCGGCGGCGAAGAACGCGTCCACCACCGCCCGCTGGCCGGCGAGGTCGGTGTCCGGCACCGGCGCGTCCTGGACCCGCCGCCGGCCGCGGCTGGCGAGCTGCCGGGTAGCCGGCACCGACCGGTCCAGCAGCGGCGCGATCTCCTCGAACGGCACCGCGAACAGGTCGTGCAGCACGAAGCTGAGCCGCTCGGCCGGAGTCAGCGTGCCGAGCACCACCATCATCGCCAGCCCGACCTCGTCGGCCAGGATCGCC
>DATINN010000678.1:0-7031 GCA_035474175.1 Mycobacteriales bacterium
GGCACGGCGCTCGGCACCGGCCGGGGCGAGCGGCTCACCCCGGTGCTGGCCGCCGGGCGCTGGCACTGGGTGCTGGCCGTCGCCGGCGACGGGCTGTCCACCCCGAGCGTGTACGCGGAGCTGGACCACCAGCGCGCCACCCGGGAGCTGCCGGCCGCGGGCGAGCCGGACCGGCTGATCAACGCGCTGCGGGTGCACGACCCGGCCGCGCTCGGCGGGCTGCTGGCCAACGACCTGCAGGCCCCGGCGCTGGCGCTGCGGCCGGAGCTGCGCCGCACGCTGCGGGTCGGGGTCGACCTCGGCGCGCTCGGCGCGGTGGTGTCCGGGTCCGGGCCGACCTGCGCGTTCCTGTCCCGGTCGCGGGAGGCGGCGGTGCGGCTGGCCGCGGCCCTGGCCGGGGCGGGCGTCTGCCGCACGGTCCGGGTCGCGCACGGCCCGGTCCCCGGCGCCCGCATCGTGGCCGAGGAGGAGGGCACGTGACCGCGCCGCCGGCCGCCATGACGGAGGAGGAGGGGCACGTGACGGCCCCGCCGGCCTCCGTGGCCGAGGAGGGCACGTGACCGCGCCGCTGGTCTCCTTGGAGGACGTGTCCAAGGCGTACGCGACGACGGTCGTCCTCGACGGCGTCTCGCTCGGCGTCGGCGCGGCCGAGCGGATCGGCGTGGTCGGCCGCAACGGCGGCGGCAAGACCACCCTGCTGCGGCTGCTCACCGGGCTGGAGGAGCCCGACGGCGGCCGGGTCGCGCGCACCGGCGGCCTGCGGGTCGGCTACGTCGACCAGCGCACCGAGGCCCCCGGCCCGACCGTCCGCGAGGCCGTGCTGTCCGGCTACGGCGAGGTGCACGAGTGGGCCGGTGACGCCGCCGTCCGGGAGGTGCTGGCCGGCCTCGGGCTGCCCCGGATCGGCCTGGACAGCGCGACCGGGCAGCTCTCCGGCGGCGAGCGGCGCCGGGTCGCGCTGGCCGCCGCCCTGGTCGCCCGGTCCGACCTGCTGGTGCTGGACGAGCCGACCAACCACCTCGACGTCGAGGGCGTGGCCTGGCTGGCCGGGCACCTGAAGACCCGCCGCGAGGGGCTGGTGGTCGTCACCCACGACCGCTGGTTCCTGGACGAGGTCAGCGAGCAGACCTGGGAGGTCGGCGACGGCACGGTCCGCCGCTACGAGGGCGGCTACTCGGCCTACGTGCTGGCCCGGGCCGAGCGGTCCCGGCAGGCGGCCGCGAGCGAGCAGCGCCGGCAGAACCTGCTGCGCAAGGAGCTGGCCTGGCTGCGCCGCGGCCCGCCGGCCCGGACCAGCAAGCCGAAGTTCCGCATCGACGCCGCCCAGGCGCTGATCGCGGACGAGCCGCCGCCGCGCGACACCACCAAGCTGCAGGCCTTCGCCACCCGCCGCCTGGGCCGGTCCGTGTACGACGTCGAGGACGTCACCCTCGCGTACGGCGACCGGGTGCTGCTGGACCACGTGACCTGGCGGCTCGGCCCGGGCGACCGGGTCGCGATCGTCGGGGTCAACGGCGCCGGCAAGACCAGCCTGCTGCGGCTGCTGCTGGCCCAGCAGGAGCCCGACGCGGGCCGGGTCCGGATCGGCCAGACCGTGCGGCCGGGCTACCTGTCCCAGGACGTGGCCGAGCTGCCGCCGGAGATCCGGCTGCTGGAGGCGGTCGAGCAGGTCGCCCGCAGCGTCAACCTGGGCGGGGTCGACCTGACCGCGTCGCAGCTGGCCGAGCGGTTCGGGTTCGGCGCGTCCCGGCAGTGGACGCCGGTCGGCGACCTGTCCGGCGGCGAGCGGCGGCGGCTGCAGCTGCTGCGGCTGCTGATGGCCGAGCCCAACGTGCTGCTGCTGGACGAGCCGACCAACGACCTGGACACCGACACCCTGGCCGCGCTGGAGGACCTGCTCGACTCCTGGGCCGGCACCCTGGTGGTGGTCAGCCACGACCGCTACCTGGTCGAGCGGGTCTGCGACTCGGTGGTCGCGCTGCTCGGCGACGGCCGGCTGGCCGCGCTGCCCGGCGGCATCGAGGACTACCTGACCCGGCGTCGGGCCGCCCGGGAGGCCGAGGCCGGCCCGGCCGCCCGCCGCGGGGCCACCGGCGACACCCGGGCCGACGCGAAGGCCGCCCGCCGGGAGCTGACCCGGCTGGAGCGCCGGATCGCCACCCTGGAGAAGCAGGAGGCCCGGCTGCACGCCGAGCTGGCCGAGCACGCCACCGACCACGAGCGGGTGCTGGAGCTCGACACCCGGCTGCGCGAGGTCGGCACCGAGAAGGACGAGGCCGAGTCGGCCTGGCTGGAGCTCGCCGAGACGGCCGAGTAGCTCCGCCGCGCGCGGATCACCCGGCCGGGTGACACTGAAGCCGGGCGGCCGTCGTCCCCGGAGGGACAGCGATGACCATGTTCGGCCTCACCAACCTGCCGACGGACAACCCGCTCAACCGCGTCTACCGGGTCGCCTCGGCGCTGCTCGGCGGCAGCGTGCTGACCTTCGGCGTGCTCGGCTACGCCGACCTGCTCGGCTACTTCTCCACCTCCGGCGGGAACGTGCTCGGCCTGTCGACCAACGCGCTGCTGAGCACCATCTCGGTGGTCGTGGGCGGGCTGCTGCTGGCCGGCGCGGTCGCCGGCGGCAACCGGGCGGCCGAGCTCAACTTCGTGCTCGGGGTCCTGTTCATCGGCTCCGGCCTGGTCAACCTGGTCGTGCTGCAGACGTCCTGGAACGTCTTCGACTTCCAGATGCGCAACGTGATCTTCAGCTTCGTCGCCGGGCTGCTGCTGCTCACCTTCGGCCTGTACGGCCGGGTCAGCGGCGGCCTGCCCGCGGACAACCCGTACTACCGGGCCCGGCACGGGCGCGACCCGGCCACCGGCGAGGTCGTGGACGAGGAGAAGGCGGCCCGGTTCGCGGTCGGGACCGGCTCCGGCACGCCGGGCCGGCGGGAGTCCGACACCGGCCTGGACCAGCGCCGGCTGGAGTAGCCCTCTTACCCGGCGGGAGCTCCGTTCGGGTACCGTTTCCCGCACCTGGGGGAGACGGAGAGGACGCGATGCTCGGTCTGAACAGCCTGCCGGTCAACCACCCGCTGCACCGGGTCTACCGGATCGCGGCCGGCGTCGTCGGCCTCCTGCTGGCGGTGTTCGGGCTGCTCGGCCTGCTGATGTCCGGCGACATCGTCAGGATCCCGGCCAGCACCACGTTCAGCGTCATCTGCCTGGTCGCCGGTCTGGTCCTGGTCGGCGCCGCGGTCGTCGGCGGCAACGTGGCGCCGCAGACCAACGCCTACGTGGGGGCGGCGCTGCTCCTCGTCGGCCTGGTCGGGCTGCTGTCGATGGGCAGCCCCGACTCCAACTTCCTGGACGTGTCGATGGCCGACGTGATCCTGCTCTTCGTGGCCGGGATGGTGCTGCTGGCGGCCGCCTTCTACGGCCAGGTCGGCGACGACACCCACCACAGCGGGGCGCCGGCTAACGCTCGCGGGTGACCAGGGCGGGCTTCGACTTGAGGTCCGACAGGCCGTACCAGGCCAGGTTGACCAGGTGGGCGGCGACCTCGTCGCGCTTGGGCTTGCGCGCCTCCAGCCACCACTGGCCGGTCAGCGCGACCATCCCGACCAGGGCCTGCGAGTAGAGCCCGGCCAGCTTGGTGTCGAAGCCGCGGCTCTTGAACTCCCCGGCCAGCAGGTATTCGACTTGGCTGGCGATGTCGTTGAGCAGGCTGGAGAACGTGCCGCTGGTGCTGGCCACGGGGGAGTCCCGGACCAGGATGCGGAACCCGTCCGTGTCCTCCTCGATGTACGTCAGCAGCGCCAGCGCGGCCTGCTCCAGCAGCTCGCGCGGGGTGCCGGCGGTCAGCGCGCCGGTGAAGACGTCGAGCAGGCGCTGCATCTCGCGGTCGATGACGACCGCGTACAGCCCTTCCTTGCCGCCGAAGTGCTCGTACACGATCGGCTTGCTGACGCCGGCCCGGTTGGCGATCTCCTCGGTCGAGGTCGCGTCGAAGCCCTTCTCGGCGAACAGCGCGCGGCCCACGTCGAGCAGCTGCTCGCGCCGCTCCTTGCCGCTCATCCGGACCCGCGGCCTGCCCCTGTCCGGATCACTCACCGGGCAAGCCTAGGGCCGGGTCCGCCGGGACACGCCGCCGCCCGCTCGCACCAGGGCGAGCGGGCGGGCGGACGGGTCACGCGGGGACGTTCTCGGGGGCCCGCTCGACGGCGACGACGCGGCGGGAGGCGATCCGCTCCGGCGTCGGCCACTTGACGTCGTGGACCCAGCCGAACTTCTCGAAGGCCCAGATCAGCCGGGCGGAGATGTCGAGCTGGCCGCGCAGCACGCCGTGCCGGGCCATCGACGGGTCGGCGTGGTGGGAGTTGTGCCAGGACTCGCCGAAGCTCAGGATCGCCAGCGGCCAGAAGTTGGCCGACTTGTCCCGGGCCACGAACGGGCGCTCACCGATCGCGTGGCAGATCGAGTTGATCGACCAGGTGACGTGGTGCAGCAGGGCGATGCGGACCAGGCTGGCCCAGAAGAACGCCGACAGCGCGCCGCTCCACGACATCGTGATCAGGCCGCCGAGCACGGCCGGCAGGAAGAAGCTGACCAGCACCAGCTGCGGGAAGATCTTCTCGATCTTCACGATGCCCTTGTCGGCCAGCAGGTCGGGGGTGAAGCGCTGCTGGTTGGTGTGGTCCACGTCGAACAGCCAGCCGACGTGCGCGAACCACAGGCCCTTCATCAGCGCGGGCACGCTCTCGCCGTAGCGCCACGGCGAGTGCGGGTCGCCCTCCTTGTCGCTGAAGGCGTGGTGCCGGCGGTGGTCGGCGACCCAGCGGATCACGCCGCCCTCGACCGACAGCGAGCCGGCGACGGCGAGGGTGAGCCGCAGCCAGCGCTGGGCCTTGAACCCGCCGTGGGTGAAGTAGCGGTGGAAGCCGACGGTGACGCCGAGGCCGGAGATCAGGTAGAAGGCGATGGCCAGGCCGACGTCGACCCAGCTGATGCCCCAGCCCCAGGCGACCGCGACGGCGCCGATCAGGGCCAGGAACGGCACGATCACGATCACGTACAGGAGGGTCTGCTCGACCCTGCCCTTGCTCTCGTCGGTCATCGGCTTCGGACCGCGCGGTGGCGCGGTGACGGCAGTCGACATGGGACCTCCCGGTCGGGGATGCGGGGTCGGGGTGCACTCGGCCTCGGGCCGACGTATGAGGTATTCCCTGGCTACGCAACCGTAACCTACGGATCCGTAACTTTGCGACCTCGCCGATGCGACGTTGCTTACCCGCACTACGCTCGGCTCACCGTGGGGGATGGGGTAATCGGCAGCCCGCCGGCCTTTGGAGCCGTGCAGTCTCGGTTCGAGTCCGAGTCCCCCAGCCACTGGGGGCACCCCTGCCCAGGTGTTGCTTGGGCCGGGTAGCGGCTGGTCATGTTGGCCGCGGGGGCGACCCCCGCGAGCCCCGCGTTCCGGTCCGCGGCGGTCTGGTGGTGGTGCTGTCCGGTCCGCGGCGGTTTGGTTGTGGTGCTGTCCGGTCCGCGCCGGTTTGGGTGGGGCGTCGGGCGGGGGGTCGCGTTCCGTTCGCTGGTGGTGGTGCTGGGTGGTGCTTCGGGCGGGGCCGGGAACGTGGTCTGTGTCGGCGGATCGCTGTGGTTGTGGTTGGGGGGTGGTGGCGGACGGGGGTCCCGTACTCTGGGCGCCGCAGAGGTGCCGTCTAGCGCGAGGAGTCGACACGTGACGGACGCCCGACCGACCGCGGTTGTGGTGCTCGCCGCGGGGGAGGGCACCCGGATGCGGTCGGCCACCCCCAAGGTGCTGCACGCGCTGGCCGGTCGTTCCCTCGTCGGCCACGTCCTCGCCGCCTGCGCCCCGCTCGGGGCCGGCGCCACGCTCGTCGTCGTCGGGGCCGGCCGGGACGCCGTCACCGCCCACCTGGCCGCGATCGCGCCGGACGCGACCCCGGTCGTGCAGGCCGAGCAGCGCGGCACCGGCCACGCCGCCCGGATCGCGCTCGACGCCGCCCCCGGCGTCGACGGCACCGTGCTGGTGCTGCCCGGCGACGCCCCGCTGCTGCGCACCGAGACGCTGACCCGGCTGGTCGAGGAGCACCGGGCCGGCGGCGCGGTCGCGACCGTGCTGACCGCGGTGCTGCCCGACCCGACCGGCTACGGCCGGGTGCTGCGCCGCCCCGGCGGCCAGGTCGCGGCGATCGTCGAGCACCGCGACGCCACCGCGGAGCAGCGCGCGGTCGCCGAGATCAACACGAGCGTGTACGCGTTCGAGTCCGGCCCGCTGCGCGACGCCCTGTCCCGGCTGTCCGCCGCCAACGCCCAGGGCGAGGAATACCTCACCGACGTCGTCGCCGACTTCGTGGCCAAGGGCCTGACCGTCGGCGCGGTCACCGCGGCCGCGGTCGAGACCGCCGGGGTCAACGACCGGGTGCAGCTGGCCGCGGCGGCCCGGGCGTACAACGAGCGGGTGCTGGTGGACTGGATGCGGGCCGGGGTGACCGTGCTCGACCCGGCCAGCACCTGGGTCGACGCCGACGTCGAGCTGGCCCCGGACGTGCTGCTGCGCCCCGGCGTCCAGCTGCACGGCCGGACCCGGGCCGAGAGCGGCGCCGAGATCGGGCCCGACTGCACGCTGACCGACACGGTGGTGCGGGCCGGCGCCCGGGTCGTGCGGGCCCACTGCGACCGGGCCGAGGTCGGGCCGGGCGCCTCCGTCGGCCCGTTCGCCTACCTGCGGCCGGGCGCGACGCTCGGGCCCGGGGCCAAGGTCGGCACGTACGTGGAGGTCAAGGGCAGCGAGCTCGGGGCCGGGGCCAAGGTGCCGCACCTCTCCTACGTCGGCGACGCCACGGTCGGGGCCGGTGCCAACCTGGGCGCGGGCACGATCACGGCCAACTACGACGGCGTGGCCAAGCACCGCACCACGATCGGCGAGCACGTCCGCACCGGCAGCGACACCGTGCTGGTGGCCCCGGTGACGATCGGCGACGGCGCCTACACGGCGGCCGGCTCGGTGATCGTCGGGGAGG
>DATINN010000679.1:0-2653 GCA_035474175.1 Mycobacteriales bacterium
GTGGTTGATCTTGACGCCGGTGAGCTTCTGCACGGCCAGCACCGTGCAGGACGGGCCGCCGATCGTGAACGCCTCGTTGAACTGGCCGGGCTGCGCCGGCGACGTGCCGCCGCCGGTCTTGGGGCAGGCCGGCAGGTCCACCCAGGCGTCGCGGAGGTCCGGCGCGTAGCGGCTCGGCGCGGGGTCGTACAGGTCTGCGTACCGGCTCGGCGCGGCGTCCAGCGGGTCGGGTGCAGCCTGGAGCGGGTCCGGCGCATAGCGGCTCGGCGCGGGCTCGTAGCGGTCTGCGTACCGGCTCGGCGCGGCGTCGAGCGGGTCGGGCGCGGCGTCGCGGGGATCCGCGTAGCGGCTCAGGGCGGCGTCGCGGGGATCCGCGGAGCGGCGGGGCGGGATCTCCGGCGCAGCCGAGTAGTGGTCCGGGGCGGCGTGGCGGCGGGGCGGGTCCGGCGTCGCGTGCCGGCTCGGCGTCGGCGCGGCGTGCTGGCTGAGCCACCCGGCGTAGGCGTCGGCGTCGTCGAAGCGGGGCGGGCCGGCCGGTGCCGGCCGCCGCGGGGCGACGGGGAGATCAGCGGCGTGGACGCCGTTCGGAGCAGCGCCGGGGTCGGTGGTCCACGGGGCCGGGACGCCGTCGGGACGGTGTCGCCGGCCGGTGCCCCCGTCCGGTCCGGCGGCCGCGCGGGGCGCCTCGGCCCGGTGCGTCGGCGACTCCGACCGCGGGGGCGACGGCTCCACCCGGCCCGCCGGGGCCTCCGGCTGGGCCGCCCAGCGGGACGCCGGCGTCCCCGCGGGCCAGGACGGGTGATCGGGCTGGTGCACCGGCTGGTGCACGGGCGATGGCGACGCATCGTGACCGAGCACCGACGACCCGAGCCCACCGAACGAGCCCAGTTCGTCACCCGGCGTGATCGGCGTCGAGGCGGCGTGCCGGCCCCCGGAACGGCTCCGCCAGGGCCCGGTCTGCTCCGAACCCCATCGGGTGAGCAGCTCGTCGAGCTCCTGCCCCGGCTCGCCCCACGGATCCGGGCGATGGCGGGCGGCGTCGTCGCGGACGTCCGTCACGACGCGTCGGCTCCCTGAGGTCGGCGAACAGGCGGCGCCGGGGTCACGGGGAGGCCCGGCGTTGATCAGCGAGGATCGTACGGAGAGCCACGGCCGGACCGCTAATCCCGGAACCACTTTCACCCCGTACGGCCCAATGATCACTGGTCTCTCCGGCTCAACAGAATGGACCAGAAGAGTGGGTTTGTGGCGACAGTCACCCGCTCGGCGGCCCGCCTCGCATCGTCCGCGACGTCCGTCGCATCTCACGCAACGACTACGAAGCGTCACTGGTTGTGAGGTTCGGGTGCGAAACAGCGTCTCGACACCCGTTCGATTGACAACCACCCACCCGAGCGTCACGCTCCGGAACATCGGCACCACCCCTGGCCGATCCGTCGCACGGCCGGGACAGCCTGTCGGGGCGCGCGCGGAGGATCGGCGAGGGGAAACGTCGGGTGGCACGGCACAGCAGGCGCGGAGCGCGGGTCCCGCGCGGGCCGGTGCTGATCGGCGTGCTCGTCCTCTCGCTGGCGGCCGCGTCCATCGGCGCGGTCCGGGTGCTCTCCGCCGACGACACCGCCGACCCCGCCACCTGCACGGCGCCGGCCGGCACCCTGACCGTCGGCGCCGCCCCGGCCGTGCTGCCGTGGCTGAGCCGGCTCGCCACCTCCTACACCGACCTGCACCGGACCGTCGCGGGCCGCTGCGTCACGGTGAAGGTCGAGGCGCTCACCCAGGACCAGGCCCAGCAGGCGCTGCAACCGGTGCCGTTCCCGGGCGCGGCCGCCCCGCCGGACGTCTGGATCCCGGAGTCGACCACCTCGGTCGCGCTGCTGCGGGCCCGCAAGGAGAGCGCGGCCGTGCTGGCCGGGCCGACGCCGTCGATCGCCACCTCGCCGGTGGTGCTGGCCGCGCCGGCGGACGCGCTGCGGCTGCTGGCCGGCTCGTCCCAGCCGCAGCTCGGCGACCTGGTCCGGCTGCTGCGGGACCCGCGCGGCTGGGGCCAGCCCGGGCTGGACCACCCGGAGTGGGGCCCGATCAAGGTGACCACCACCGACCCGGGCAGCACCCCGCTCGGCACCGGCGTGCTGCTCGCGCTGACCGGCGTGCTCACCCAGACCCCGACCCCCGAGGTGAACACGGCCGCGTTCCAGCGGCGGGAGGCGCGGGAGGGGCTGCTCGGGCTGACCCGCGCCTTCGGGGCGCCGGCGCCGACCGGACCCGCGCTGCTGGCGCCGGTCTCGCAGGCCAGCACGGTCGCCGAGGTGGTGTCCCGGACCGGCATCCTGGTCGCGTACGAGCAGGACGTCTGGCGCTACGACCGGGACAGCCCGGCGATCGTGCTCGGCACCGCCTATCCCGTCGACGGGCAGCTCGCCGCCGACTATCCCTATGTCGTCCCGGCCGGCAGCTGGGTCTCCCCGGCCGACCGGGCCGCCGCCGACGACTTCCGGGCCTGGCTGCTGTCGCCGCCGGTGCAGGCGCGGCTGGACGGATACGGGATGCGCCGGGCCGACGGGGTGGCCGGCCCGGCGATCGCGGCCGGCCTGCGGGTGGACTCGCTGCTGCCGCTGGCCGCGGTCCCGCAGGAGGCGGTGGACGGTCCGCTCGC
>DATINN010000680.1:0-3129 GCA_035474175.1 Mycobacteriales bacterium
GCGACGCCGGGTTCGACGTCGTGGCCAGCTGCGGGGACGCCGACGAGCTGCTCGTGGCGGTCCGGGCCGATCCGCCCGACGTCGCGATCATCGACATCCGGCTGCCGCCGACGCACACCGACGAGGGGATGCGGGCGGCGCTGCGGATCCGGGCCGAGCGGCCCGGCGTCGGCGTGCTGGTGCTGTCCCAGCACCTGGAGCCGGCGCTGGCGGCGGAGCTGCTGGGGGAGTCCGCCGAGGGCGTGGGCTACCTGCTGAAGGACCGGATCAGCGACGTGGAGGAGTTCGTCGCCTCGGTGCGGCGGGTGGGGTCCGGCGGCTCGGCCATCGACCCCCAGATCGTCTCGACCCTGCTGCGCCGGCAGCGCCGGGACGACCCGCTGGAGCGGCTGACCCGGCGCGAGCACGAGGTGCTGGAGCTGATGGTCGCGGGCAGCTCCAACCAGGGCATCGCCGACGCGCTGACCATCACCCTGCGGGCGGCGGAGAAATACGTCTCCAGCATCTTCGGCAAGCTCGACCTGCCGGCCACGGCGGCCGACTCCCGGCGGGTGCTGGCCGTCCTGCACGTCCTCAATGGACAGTCCTAGGCGGACCCGAGCGCTTCCCGCAGCCGCGGCCCGGACAGGTCGGCCTTGTCGATGAACCCGCGGACGCCGCTGCGCTCGACCAGCCCGCCGTAGTCGGACCGGGACCGGCTGGAGACCAGCACCACCGCCGGCGGCGGGCGGTCCCGGGACAGCTCGCGGGCGACCTGGAAGCCGTCGGTGTCGGGCAGCTGGACGTCGAGCAGCACCACGTCCGGCTGTAGCTGCCGGGCCAGCCGCACCGCCTCGGCGCCGTCGGCCGCCCCCGCCACCACGTCGAACCCCGAGGCGGCCAGCACCCGCCGGGCCGTCTCCCGGAACACGTCGTGATCGTCCACGATCAGCACCCGGAACATTGCTGTCACCTACCCGCGGCGATGCGCACCAACCGCTCCAGATCCCGGCGGGAGAGACTGACCGCGGCGCCGGCGGGGGAGACCCCGGGCGCGGTCGCCGGCAGCCGGACCCGCAGCGCCCCGGGCCGGCTGGCGAACCGCAGCGGCGGCGTCATCCGCAACGCCTCGCCGTCCAGCCCGACCGGCACCGGTCCGGCCGCGGTCACCTCGAACCCGGCCGCCGTCCACTGCCGCACGTCCCGCATCCGCCACTCCTGACCGACCGCGCTGAGCGTCACGAACCGGGCGAACCCGTCGGCGTCCCGCAGCTGCGCCGACAGGATGCCGAGCCTGCCGGTGTCCAGCCGCGGCCGGCTCCCGGCGACCCGGATCCGCCGCAGCTCGTACGGGTTGTTGGAGACCAGCAGCAGCGTCGCCCCGTCCTGCTCGCCGAGGTCGGGCCGGGCGAAGCGGAGGTCGTCGGGCGGCTTGCTGAGCAGGGCCGGCAGCAGCCGGCGCCAGGTGCCGAGCTTCGCGCCCCGGTACGTCTCGGACTGGACCACGTCGGCGTACACGCCCAGGGAGACGTTGTTGACGAAGACGCGGTCGTTGACGGTGGCCAGGTCGACCTGCCGCTCCACCCCGTCGGTGAACGCGTCCAGCGCGCCGAGGACGTCGTCGCGGTCCAGCCCGAGGTCGAGCGCGAAGTGGTTGCGGGTGCCGGCCGGCACGCAGACGTGGGCGACGCCGCGGGCGCTGGCCACCGCGGCGACGACCCCCTGCGAGCCGTCCCCGCCGGCCATCCCGACCACGTCCGCGCCCCCGGCGATCGCGTCCTCGACCACGGCCCGCAGGTCGTCGCCGGGAGCGAGGGTGACCGTGGCGATGCCGCGCCGCTCGGCCTCGGCCGCCAGCCCGGCCCGCCCGGCCTTGCCGTCGCCGGAGCGCGGGTTGATCACCAGCACGCCGTGCCGGGCCGGCGGCACCGGCCGGGACGGCGACCGGGCGCCGGCGTCGCCGCGGACCGCCGCCCGGGCCGCCAGCCCGAACAGGGCCAGCGTGCCGACCGCGGCGGCCAGCTCGATCCGGTGGTCGTAGGCGAGGTAGGCCAGCCCGGCCAGCGCGCCGCCGAGGCCCAGCACCGCCGGCACCTGGACCAGGCCGGGCCGGGTCACCAGCAGCCAGACGCAGTACGTCGCGACGAACAGGCACGCCAGCACGACCAGCAGGTCCGGCACGTTGACGGCCAGCACGGCCAGCGGTATCGCGGCCAGCCCCACCAGCAGCAGGGCCAGCACCGCGGCCAGCCGGGCCCCGGCCCGTCGCCGGGCCGGGGCCGAGTCGGCGTCCATCGCCCACCTCCCGGCTCAACCCTGCCCGAAGGCCGGGTCGAACGGGAGGTGGTCGGGGGCGCAGACCGTGCCCGGGCGCGGGGTGTGCAGCCGGACGAGGTAGCGCCCGATCGCCGCGTCCATGCAGGCGCTGGGGTTCTTGGCGACCAGGTGCCCGGGGCCGTCCTCGACCAGCAGCACCGCGTTGCCCAGCCGGCGCTCGGCCGTCCGCGCGCTGCGCAGCGGCGTGTTCGGCTCGTACCGGAGGCTGGCCAGCAGGATCGGCGTCCGGGTCACGGCGTCCCACGGGCCGGTGTAGCGGACGGCGCTGCGGGCCGGCCAGGACGCGCACGGGGCGCCGGTCACCCAGCCGAACGGGATGCCGCCGATCCGGCTGACCCGCTCCAGCTCGCGCACCACCCCCGGCCACTGCGCCGCGGTCTGCCGGGACGGGGCGTCGGCGCAGGTCAGTGCGGTGTTCTGCTCGAAGGCGAGCCGCACGGAGTCGGAGTGCAGGTCGCCGGCGACGTCCTTGAGGATGGAGCCGTCGCCCTGGATGGCCAGCTCGATGGCGCCGGCGGACTGGGGCCAGTCGGCCGGGAAGGCCGGCACGTTGAACTTCGCGATCGCCAGCAGCTCGCCGTAGGTGAGCACGCCCGGCGGGGTCGCGTTCGGGGCCGGCAGCGGTGTCCGCTTCACCCGAGCAAGCAGGGCGTCCACCCGCGGCTTGACCGGGCCGTGCCCGGCCAGCGCGCACCGCTGCGGGCCGGCCGCCTCGCAGGCCGCCAGGAACTTGTTCCAGACCAGGTCGGTGTCGGTCAGCCCGTCGGCCAGCGCGGCCGCGAGGCCGCGGTTGTAGGGGATCGGGTCGACGAT
>DATINN010000681.1:0-4748 GCA_035474175.1 Mycobacteriales bacterium
ACCAGGGTCATGTCGCCCCGCAGGACATGCCACAGCTGGGGCAGCTCGTCCAGGCTGGTCCGGCGCAGGAAGGCCCCGACCCGGGTCACCCTCGGGTCGTCCCGCGCGGTCACCTGGGGTCCGGCTGTCCCGGGCCGCATCGACCGCACCTTCAGCAGGGTGAACGGCCGGCCGCCCTGGCCGACCCGGACCTGCCGGTACAGCACCGGCCCGGGGCCGGACAGCTTCACGGCCGCCGCCACCGCCAGGAGCAGCGGCAGCGCCAGGAGGATCAGCACGGCCGAGAAGGCGACGTCCAGCGCCCGCCGGCGCCACGACGGCGCCACTCCCGCGGTCCAGCGGGATGCGACGACCGGTCGCATCGCCCTCACCCCGTTCCTGCTGCGACGAACACGCTTCCGAAGACCTGGGTCACGCGGTCCAGGTCCTGCGGCACCCCGAGCTCGGTCGAGCTGGGCGTGAAGTGGGTCAGCAGCCGCGGCCGATCGCTGCTGCGGTCGAGCAGCCCGCGCCAGAGGGCGTTGTCCCGCAGGCCCGCGTCCATGAGCGCCGCAACGCCGCCGCGGTAGGGCTGGCGCCAGGTCCACACGTCCACCGCCTGGGCGCCGCTGCTCAGCGGGATGTCGACCCAGGTGCGCAGGTCGGCCGCGGCCTGCTGGTCGTCGCCGCGGTAACCGCCGACCTGGGCCAGTGCCTTGCGGGCCTGGAGCCGGACCCGGCCGGACCACCCCAGGGCGGCCACCCGGGCCCAGGCGGCCTGCTGCGCCGCGTCCCGGGTGAGTCCCCAGGAGCGGTAGTAGGAGTCGTCGCGCAGCCCGGTCGAGAGGTCCAGCACGTCGATGAAGCCGCTGCCGACGACGGCGGTCGCCACCGCCGTGGTCGCTCCCGGCCAGCGCTCCCGCGCCTGGGCGGCACACGACGCGGACGCGCTCGCGACCGACGCCACCGCCGGCATGCAGCCGAGCTCGGGCACCACCATGTCGATGAGGATCTGCGTGTGCGGCAGCGCCGCCCGGACGGCGCCGGAGGCGTCCGCGAGGAAGGCGAGCACCTGCTGCTGGTCGTTCAGCCCATCGTCCTGGCCCAGCTCATCGGCGATCTTGACGCCCACCACCCCCGGGCGGGCGCTGAGCCGGGCCAGCTGTGCGACCGCGTCCCGGAGCGAGCCGCCGCCCTCCTTCCAGCGGTGCACCAGGTCCGCCTCCAGCCAGACCGACAGGTGCCGCGCGGCCGCGGCGTCCACCGCCCGCTCGTACCTGGTGACGGCCGGGGTCGGCGCCCCACCGGCGCCCGGCGACGTCACAGCCGGCTCGGGGTGGACGGGGCCGCCGGGCGTCGGGCCCGCCGACGCCGAGCAGGCGGCGAGCACGCCGGCGAGCGCGACGGCGGACAGCAGCCGGCCGGCGGCGGCGAGCCGGCGGACCGGGCCCGGGCGTGGCCGGCTCACGTCAGCACGGCCATCGGTCGCAGCCGGGCCACCGGCCGGACGAGCCGGTGCCCGACCAGGATGTCGAGGGCGGCCCGGACCCCCTTGTCGTCGAGGTGGGTCACCTCCTGCGGCGCGGCGTCGGTGTAGCCGAACTTGAGGGTGGAGTGGCCCTCCGGGTGTACGGAGGACAGCCCGCTCTTCGCGTACTGCGCGACGACGGTGCCGGCCCCGTGGCACGCCGAGTGGAGGCTGCGGTGCGCGCCGCTGTCCGCCACCGCGAGGTAGGAGGAGGTGCGGTTGGTGCCGGGCAGCAGCACGGCCTGACCGGTCTCGGCGAAGGTCGTGCCGGGGCGCATCCGTTCCGCCGGGTACGCGCGGCAGGAGTTGTGCCGGTGCACGACGGCCGGGCCGCCGTTCGTCTCCTCCAGGTAGACGGAGTTGTGCGGCGAGTCGACCACCAGCCGGCTCGGCCCGCCGCCGAAGGCCTCGTGCGCCATCCGCCGCAGCGCGGCGTACGTCGCCATCCGGAAGGCGAACCCGTAGTTCATGGCGGCGCCGTTGGCCAGCATCAGCCGGTGGCCCTCGGGGCTGTCGAGCTCCACCGGCGGGCAGCCCTCGGAGAAGTACAGCGACAGCCGCTGCCGCAGCACGGCCAGGCTGCGGGCCGAGGCCAGGTGGTAGAGCGGCTTCTGGACCGCCATCGCGGCGCGCAGGTGGCGCGGGTAGTCCTTCCGGCGGCCGAACATCCGGCCGATCTCGCCCGCCAGCACGCCGCCGCCGGCGTGGTACTGGATCGTCAGCTGGCCCTCGCGGACGCCCAGCGACTCGGCGGCCGCCGGATCCAGGATCTCCTCGACCACCTGCAGCTCGACGAAGTGGTTGCTCGGCCCGATGGTGCCGAACCGCAGGCCGGCCAAGGCGAATGTCAGCCAGGGCAGCTCCCGGTGCAGCCGGTCGGTCCCGCCCCACGGTTCCAGGTCGACCCGGCCGTCCTCCTCGACCCGTTCGAGCTCGCCGGCGTCGACGCCGTAGCGGTCGGCCGCGAACTCGCCGCCCCGGCCGGCGGCGGCGACGACGTCCCGGGTGGACAGCTCGCGGCGGTTGCCGGGCGGGAAGGGGTAGCGCTCGCGGACCCGCCGGTAGAAGTCCTCGATCGCCGCGCGCGGCGGCTTCTCGCAGTCGAGCGCGATCAGGGCCATGCCGCAGTTGACCGACGAGCTGGTGAAGGTCGGGCGGATCGTGTGCGTCGTCGCCACGGCGATGCTCGAGGGCATCTCCAGCTTCCGCTTGTGGTGGAAGTCCGGGAGCACGACGGCGGGCGCAGCCAGGTCGACCTCGGCGGTGCCCCGCCGGAGCGAGTCGAGGACAGCGCGGTCCGCGGGCAGCTCGGGGCTGTCGAAGACGCGCGGATGCTCGAACGCCTCGCCGGACAGGACGTCGATCTCCATGGACTTCCTCCGTTGCTCGGTGCGTGACCGGTCAGGGCTGGTACTCGTAGGCACCGCGGTCGTCGTACGTCCGGGGGCCGGCTCCGGTGTCCGGCGTCGCCGGGTCGTTAACCCGGGCGGCGCCGAAGCCGTCCGGGTTCAGCTCGCCGGGCGCGGCCGAGTTGGCCGAGTCGATGGCCGGTGAGCCGGCGAGCAGGTGGAAGTCACCGCTTGCGGCGGCGCGGAACCGCGGGTCCGCCTGCAGGCCATGGGCTTCCTGGTCCGGGTGGGCGAGCCGGAAGGCGGACATCGACGTGTAGCCGGTCGTCCCCCAGATGAGCTGGATGGTCCCCGCGGTGAGCTGGACGAGGTCGTAGTCGATGGTCGTGCCCGGCGCCGACAGCGTGTCGACCCGGATGTTGGACGACGTGCGCGGCGAGTTGATGCCGTTGTTGACGCTCACGTTGTTCGCGACCGTGCATCCGGTCGAGCCGGACGTGCCCTCCAGGTTGATCCCCGCGGTCACGTTGCCGTGGACGGTGTTGCCGACGATCACGTCGTTGGGCGAGTCCCGGTCGTCGATGCCGTGGTCACCGTTGTGGTAGAGGACGTTGCCGGTGACGACGTCGCCCTGGGTCGAGGTCAGGTTGAGCCCGGAGTCCTCGTTGTCGTGGGACACGTTGCCGGCCACGGTCACGCCGGACCCGCCGCGGACGTCGATGCCGGCGGCGGCCCGGGTGTACTGCCGGGCGTTGCCGTACGTCGTGTTGCCGCGCACCTCGACCTGGGTGGAGCCCTCGGT
Source organism: Mycobacteriales bacterium (assembly GCA_035474175.1). Taxonomy (GTDB): domain Bacteria; phylum Actinomycetota; class Actinomycetes; order Mycobacteriales; family CADCTP01; genus CADCTP01. The sequence continues at coordinate 3,659 of DATINN010000681.1, forward strand.
CACCACGATGCCCGAGTCGGTGTTGTGGTCGACGACGTTGCCGACGACGTGGACGTCCGTGCTGCCGTTCACGTACACGCCCGCGTGCGTGGCGCCGTCCACCGGCTGTCCGGCGAAGGAGATGTGGCCGGCCTCGACCCGCACGTCACTGGACCCGAACACGTACACCCCGTACGAGCTGGTGCCGGTGATGGTGAACCCGCGGATCACCACGTGGCTCTTGGCCGACAGGCTGAAGCCCTTGCTGCCGCCGCTGATCGTCACTCCCGATGCGGCCTGGAAGACGATCGGGGCACCGGCGGCGCCGGAGTGACCGAGGCTGGCCGTGCCGGTGTAGGTGCCGGCGGCGACCTGGACCGTCTGCCCGCCCACCGCCACGACCGCCGCCTTGACGATCGTGCAGTACGGCTTGGCCTGGGTGCCGGCCCCGGTGTCCGAGCAGCTGCTGTTGCCGCCGTCGACGTAGAGGACGCTCGCCGCGGCGTACGCCGGGCCGGCGAGTCCGGTGACCACCACCGCGACGAACAGGGTGAGGCCGGCCGCGACCGCCACCCGCGAGCGCCGACGGACGCCTCCCGGCCGGGTCATGATGTTCTCGGTCATGATCTGGTCACCCCGTTCCTGCCGCGATGTAGACGTCGGTGAACACCGAGCTGAGGACGCGCAGGTCGGCGTCCAGGCCGCGCTCCGTGGAGCTCGGCGTCAAGTGGGTGGACAGCGCCATCCCGGCGGCCCGGCGCTTCTGCAGCGCCCGCCACAGGGCGTTGGCCCGCAGACCGGGGTCGAGCAGCCGGCTGATGTCCCCCTGGTACTTCTGCCGCCAGGTCCAGACGCTGACCCCGGCGGCTCCCTCGGCCACCGGCACGTCGGCGAAGACCCGCAGCTCGGCGTCCGCGTCCTGGTCGGTGCCCGAGTAGGTCCCGGTGTGCGCGAGAGCCCGGCGGGCGTTCAGCCGGACGTGCCCGGCCCAGCCTCGCCGCCGGACCTCCCGCCAGGCCTGCCGCTGGGCCGTGGCCTCGTCCGTGCCCCACCCCGCGTACGTCTTGGCCGGCAGGATGGAGCTGCTCAGATCGATCACGTCGACGTCGCC
>DATINN010000682.1:0-1634 GCA_035474175.1 Mycobacteriales bacterium
CTTAGCGGCCGCCGCCAGCTGACGCTGCCGCCGGCTGACGCTGCCGCCGGCTGACGCTGCCGCCGGCTGACGCTGCGAGGGTCAGCGCCGGCCGGCAGCGGGCGGCGCCGGCCGGTGGGCTCAGCGGGCGGTGAGGAAGGAGACCGCGTCGGCCAGCGCCAGGTCGGTGAGGACCGGGTCGTGCCGGGCACCGACGTCGCGCATGAACGCGTGCTCCCCGCCGGCGTACACGTGCAGCTCCAGGTCGGTGTGGCCGGCCCGATAGAGCGCGTCGAGGACGGCCAGCCGGGCCGGGGCCGGCACGTGCGGGTCCTGCGCACCGAAGACGATCATGAGCCGGCCGCGGATGTCGGCCGCGCGGGCCAGCGACCCGGCGTCGTCGGCGCCGAGCGCGCCGTCCTGCAAGCCGGTCGGGTAGAAGCAGACGGTCGCGGCGACCCGCGGGTCGAACGCGGCCCGGAACGCGAGGTGCCCGCCGAGGCAGAAGCCGGCCGCGAACAGCTCGCCGACGTCGTCGCGCTGCTCCAGGAAGTCGAGCACGGCGACGCGGTCGGCGTCGAACTGCGCCGTCGTCGTCGCGGCCGCCCCGGCCAGGCCGGCCGCCTTGCCGGCGTCGTCGAACTCCAGCGCCACACCGGCCAGCTCACCGTGCGGGTAGATCTCCGGCACGCACACGACGAACCCGGACGCGGCCAGCCGGCGCGCGGTCCGCAGCGTCGACCCGGTCAGCTGGAAGATGTCGGTGTAGAGCACGACGCCGGGCCACGCGGCCCGCTCGCCCACCGGGGTGATCACCATCGACCGGATGCCGCCGTCCGAGGCCGGCACCCACTCCTCGACCTCGCGCAGCTTCACGCCGCGGACCTTACTGGTCGGCTCAGGCGCGGGCGGGACGGGCGGCGCGGGCGGACGGGCGGCTCAGGCGCGGGCGGGACGGGTGGCGTGCTCGCGGCGGCGGCCCTCGGCCAGGAAGCCGAGGCGGCGCAGCGACTCCTTGTTGCGCGGCAGCAGCCCGAGCTGGCGCACCGGCTTGGGCACCAGCCGGCCCGGGCCGGCGGTCGCGTCCTCCTGCAGGGTCAGCGTCGTGCCGCCGTCCTCGGGCGTGAGGACCAGCCGCACGGTGGCCTCGCCGATCGGCCAGCCCTGCGCGGTCAGCACCAGCTCCTGCTCCGGCGTCGCGCTCAGCACGGTCGTGTCGTCGTTGATCACCAGCGGCCAGATCCCGAACGAGTGGTGCACCTCGGTGCCGACCGCGGGCCAGCCCGGGTCGACCGAGCGGATCCGGCAGGCGCCCACGACCCAGGTCGCGTAGACCCAGCCGTCGGCCAGCACCGACCACACCTCGGCCGGCGACGCCGCGACCGTGTGCGTCACCGAGGCAACGTGCTGCCCCTGGAACGGATCGTCCATCGTCGACCTCACCTCCGTGCCTGTCCCCGCGCCCACCGTACGGCCACGGCCGCGGCCGCCCCGACCCCGGTCAGCCCCGCGACCCCGCGCAGCCAGTGCCGCCCCCACTCGCCGTGGACGGCCTCCCCGGCCGGCACCGGCGCGAACACGTTGCCGTCGTTGACCTCCACCGGCGCCGTGCCCAGTCCGCCGACCCGCATCAGCGGCGTCACCAGCCGGTCGTA
>DATINN010000683.1:0-5846 GCA_035474175.1 Mycobacteriales bacterium
CAGCTCGATCCCGACGCCGATCAGCGGCGAGCCGGACTGGATGCGGCCGACGAAGATCACCGCGGCCAGCCCGACCAGCAGGCCGTTGATGGCGAAGACGGCGACCCGGACCCGGTCGACCGAGATGCCGGCCAGCCGGGCCGCGTTCTCGTTGCCGCCGACGGCGTAGACCTGCCGGCCGAAGTTGGTGCGCCGCATGACCAGCACCATCAGCAGCAGCGCCAGCACCGAGATCACCACCGGCACCGAGACCCGGCCGACCTCGCCGTCGCCGAGCCGGGTCAGCAGCGCGAACCCGGGCTCGTCGGAGAGCTGGACGCTGATGCCGGTGGTGGGCAGCTGGGCCGCGGACCGGTAGACGGCCATCGTGCCCAGCGTGACCACGAAGAACGACAACCCGGCCTTGGCCACCAGCAGGCCGTTGACGGACCCGAGCACGCCGCCGGCCAGCACGGTGGCCAGCACCGCGAGCCAGGCCGGCAACCCGATCGTGAAGCAGCCCGCGGTGACCATCGTGCAGAGGGCGAGCATCGAGCCGATGGACAGGTCGATCATCCCGGTGGTCAGCAGCAGGGTCGCGCCGACCGCCAGCAGCAGCGAGATCGCCAGCCCGCGGGCGATGTTGTTGAGGTTGGCGTAGGTGAGGAACAGCTCCTGGGTCGAGGCCAGCGCGACGACCATCGCGACCAGGACCAGGCCGACCCCGGTCCAGGGCGGCGCGTCCCGGACGGCGGCGGCCAGCCGGGCCCGGGGGGTGGAGCCGGCCGGCTCCGGCGTACGGGGGGAGCCGGAGCCGGCCGGTGCGGGGGAGCCGGGGTCGGTGGTGGTGGCCGGTTCCGTCACTTGACGGCCGCGCACCGCTGCTCGGCCGCCACCCACTCGCCGGCGTTGGTGCTGTCGTAGCGCTTGAACTCCAGCGGGATCGGCGAGACGGTCTCGCCGCGCTGGATCTTCGCCCCGGCCTCGGCCGCCTTGTAGCCCATGCCCCACTGGTCGGCGTCGTAGGTGGCGGTGATGGTGCCGTCCTTGACCGCCTTGATGCCCTCGGGCGTGCCGTTGATCCCGAACACCAGCACGTTCTTGATGCCGCGGGACTTCAGCACCAGGCCGGCGCCGATCGCGGAGTTGTCGTTGAAGCCGAACACGACGTTGACGTCGGGGTGCTTGGTGATGAGGTCGTCGGCCAGCGAGCGGGCGTCGTTGACGTTGTCCTTGAGGTTGTCGGCCTGCTCGACCACGGTGATCTTGGCCGCGGCGGCGTTGTCCTTGAACCCGGCGATCCGCTGGGTCACCGCCGGGATCGGCGGACCGCCGATGAGGATGGCCTTGGCGCCGTTGGGGAACTTCTCGGCCACGACCTTGACCGCGTCGGCGCCGGCCGACGGGCTGTCCTCGAACACCTTGCCCGGGGCGGTGGAGTCCTTGTTGTAGAGCTCGACCACGGTCGCGCCGTCCTTGGCCGCGCGCGAGAACGGGCCGGTGAACGCCTTCGGGTCCAGGGCCAGGAACGGCAGCACCTTGGCCCCCTGGGCCAGCAGGTTGTCGAAGTCGGAGATCTGCTTGTTCACGTCCAGGTTGGCGTCCGCGGTGATGACCTTGCCGCCGGTCTTGTCGGCGTAGCAGGTGATCCCGAGGTTGATGTTGTGCTCGCCGGGCTCGGTCGACAGCGGCGAGGGGATGCCGTACGTGATCGGCTTGGCCGAGCCGCCCCCGCCGGCGGCGGACGCGGTCGAGTCGTCGCCGCCGCAGGCCGCGGCCAGCGACAGGGGCAGCAACGCCAGCACGGCGGCGGCGGTCTTCTTCATCGGTACTCCTGGTGTGCGTTGCGGTGGCGGGGTGGGGTGGGGCGGTCAGGCCGGCGCCCGGCGCAGGCGGGTCTCCAGGTCGCCGGAGAGCACCTCCGCACCGTCCGCGGTGATGTGCACCTGGTGCTCGAAGACGAAGACCCCGGCGACGCCGCCGCCGGGGTCGGGGGGCATGAGGATCGGCTCCAGGCACATCGTCATGCCCGGCCGCAGCGTCGCGTCCTCGCCCGGGTCGGCGCTGTGGTCCTGCACCAGCGGGCGCTCCCACAGCTCGGTGCCGATGCCGTGGCCGGCGTTGCCGCCGTAGAAGTCGGCCAGCCCGGCCGACTCGTACACCGACCGGCCGGTGGCGTGCAGCTCGGCCGCCGTGGTGCCGGGCCGGGCGGCGGCGACCATCGCCTCCAGCGCGGTCCGGGCCAGCTCGGCGTACCGCTCGGCCGCGGGGCTGATCGTGCCGATCGCGATCAGCCGGATGATGTCGGAGAAGTAGCCGTCGCAGCCGCCGCCGCCGTCGAGGAAGACGACGTCGCCCTCGGCCAGCCGGCGGTCGGAGGCGGGGCTGTCGACCAGCGCGTACCGGTCGGGGCCGGAGACGCAGTTGAGGAACGTGGGCCGGGTGCCGGCGGTGATGCCCTCGGCGTGCATGGTCGAGGTGGCCACCGCGACCAGTTCCTTCTCGGTCAGGCCGGCCTTGGCCGCGTCCAGCGCGGCCGCGTAGCCCCGGGTGGTCGCGGTGACGGCGCGCCGGATCCGGGCCAGCTCGGCGCCGGACTTCACCATCCGCAGCCCGGCCAGCAGCCGGGTCGCGTCCACCGGCGGGGCGCCGAGACCGCCGACCAGCTCCGCGGCCACCGGCCAGGGCAGCATGACGACCGCGCCGGAGCCGGTCTCCATCCCGACCCGGCTGCCGCGCAGGCCCAGCCGGCGCAGGTGGCGGTGCACGATCCCGGGGATCTCGCGCGGGTCCCGGTGCCCGTCCACGGTCGGCACCCAGGACGAGCCGCGGACGGCGCCGGCGTCCAGCGCGGACGGGATCAGCACGGCCTCGCGGGGGTCGCGGGTGGCCAGGAACGCGGTCGGGTGCCAGCGGCCGACCTGCCAGATCACCGAGGTGTAGCCGGTCAGGTAGCGGACGTTCTCCTCCTGCGTGACCAGCACGGCATCGAGGTCGTAGGCCTCCAGCAGCCGGCTGAGCCCGGCGTAGCGCAGCGCGTGCTCGGCCCTGGGAAAGTCCGGGTAGGCGGGGTCATGGCCCCCGAGGTCCAGGTCGGGCAGCGGCTGGTCGTGGATCAGCGCGAGCACGTCGTCGAGCGTCGCGTCGAGGCGGGTGACGGTCGGATCGGCCATGGCGGCGGTCTCCCGGGCGACGTCCGCCGACCCTCGGCGGAGTGGCGAGACCGTACAAGCCCGTGTTCGAGACCAGGAACGCTCCGGGGCTCCGAGGATCGAATCACGCCGCTACGGGCGGCTCATGGTTCGATTATCGGCGCGGGAGGTCGTCCGGTTCGGCCGCTTCGTCGATCTCCCACTCGTACGAGAACTTCTCCACCTTCAAGATCAGCGAGCTCTCCACCGCCACCACGCCCTCCAGCACGCCCAGCTTGGCCGTGACGAAGTCCAGGACGTGTTCCTGGTCGGTGAAGAAGGCCTCGATGATGATGTCGTAGCGGCCGGTGGCGAGCCCGACGTAGCGGACCTCGGGCCAGGTCCGCAGCCGGGCCGAGACCTCCCGCAGCGCCTTGAGGTGGACCCGGATCCCGACGATCGCGGAGAGGGTGAAGCCGGCGACGGCCGGGTCCGGCACCCCGACGACGGTCAGCAGGCCGTCCTCGATCAGCGCCCCGGCCCGCTTGCGCACGGTCGTCTCGGTGACCCGCAGCTGGCGGGCCATCTCGGTGTTGGTCATCCGGCCGTCGCGCTGCAGGAGGCCGATGATCCGGCGGTCGAGCGCGTCGACCTTCCGGATCGGCGTGTCCGACGGCGGCCGGGCCGAGGCGGGGCGGCGGTGAGCGTGGGTCATGCGGCGAGATCCGATCCGTTCGTGGTTGCCGGCGACGATACTCGAACTCCTGCGGGTTTCTCGTCTTGACTTCCGAAGATGCGGGTGATGCCGTCCCGCACGTGGACGAGTCAGCACGGGACCCGGCGGACATCCAGCAGGAGTTGGCCGCGGCGGGGGTGCGCTATTTCTTCGGGGCGTACACCGACCTGCACGGCGTGCCCAAGTCCAAGGCCGTGCCGATCGGGCACTTCCCGGACGCGGTGGCCGGCTCCGAGCTCTACACGGTCGGTGCGCTGGAGGGCATGGGCGAGCTCGGTCCCAACGAGGACGAGTGCGTCGGCCGGCCGGACCTGTCCGGACTGACCGTGCTGCCCTGGGACCGCCGCTACGCCGTCGCCCCGGTCAACCTCTACCTGCACGACCGCCCGTACGCCTTCGACTTCCGGCGGATCCTGCAGGACCAGGCGGCCGCGGCCGAGGAGCTCGGCTACCGCTGCGACTTCGGCGTCGAGCCCGAGGTGTACGTGCTGCGCGCGGGGGAGCGCGGCTACGAGCCCTGGGTCCCGGAGGACGTGGTCAACAAGCCCACCCGCGGCTACGACGTCGAGACGACCATGCTCGCCGACGCCTTCCTGGAGCCGATGATCGAGCACATGGACTCCCTCGGCTGGGACGTCTACTCCTTCGACCACGAGGGTGGCGCCGGGCAGTACGAGTTCGACTTCGACTACGCCGACGTCGTCACCACCGCCGACCGGATGGTGCTGTTCCGGCTGATGTGCAAGGCCGTCGCGCGGTCGCTGGGCTGCATCGCCTCGTTCATGCCCAAGCCGTTCCAGTCCTCCTTCGGCTCCGGCGCGCACTTCAACATGAGCCTGGCCTCGATCGAGACCGGCGCCAACGCCTTCGGCGGCCGCAGCGAGCCGTACACGGAGGTGGCCCGGCAGTTCACCGCCGGCGTGCTGGCGCACGGCGACGCGCTCTGCGCGGTGCTGGCGCCCACCGTCAACTCCTACAAGCGGCTGCTGCCGCGGGGGCTGATGAACGAGATCTCCTGGGCGCCGGTCCACCGGGCGTACGGGGACAACAACCGGACGCTGATGTGCCGGCTGCCGGCCAACCGGCGCTGCGTGGAGGTGCGGGTCGCCGACAGCGCGGTCAACTTCCACCTCGGCGCGGCGCTGACGCTGGCCGCCGGGCTGGAGGGGATCCGCAAGGGCCTCGACCCCGGCGACGCGGTCAACTACGACACCTACAGCCGCACCGAGGCCCAGCTCGCCGCCGGCGGCGTGCACCGGCTGCCGGCCGACCTCGGCGCCGCGGTGGCCGCGTTCCGGGCCGACGAGCTGATGGCCACGGTGCTCGGCGAGGAGGCGCACCGGGGGATCGCCGACCACAAGGCGGCGGAGTGGCTGGAGTACAACACCGTGGTCTCGGAGTGGGAGCGGGAGAAGTACCTGCAGCTGTGGTGACGCCGGGTTCACGCCGATTTTCACCCCGGTGCGGCACAGTGGGCGCATGGCTCTGTTCAGGCGCAAGCGGCGGGTCGCACCGGGGGCCGGCGGGGTGCGCACGCTGCTGGACCGCGAGGGCACCAAGGAGGACCTGGCCCACCTGCGCGAGTTCGCCACCAGCCGGGTCGGGGTCGAGTTCTACGTCGAGCCCGCGACCACCGCCACCGACACCACCGCCGTCGCGGTGGCGTCCGACGGCGAGTGGACCCGGCGCCGGGTCGGCAACCCGGCCACCATCGGCAAGCTGGCCCGGGAGCTGCGGCTGCCGATCTACGAGGCCGCCGTGGTCGGCTACCCCAAGCGGATGCGGGAGTGGAACGCGCGCCGCAAGCGTGAGAGCGGTCTGTAACGGCGACCGCTAGCGTGGGCGGCATGCATTCGCCGAAGCGGGTCGGCCTGGTCCTGCACCCGCGCCGCGACTCCAAGGTGGCGGTCCAGGACATCCTGGACTGGACCGCCCGGCACGGCGGCACCGTCGTCGGCCTGGCCGGCGAGGTCGACCGGATCGGCTGCGACGTCGAGGCG